>NZ_JBKQGX010000008.1:0-200148 GCF_050487245.1 Alcaligenes sp. Me129 | reverse complement strand
TGTTGTTGTTGTTGTTGTTGTTGTTGTTGTTGTTGTTGTTGTTGTTGTTGTTGTTGTTGTTGTTGTTGTTGTTGTTGAGTGAGGCAAGATCGCTTGCCTCACTTTTTTTGGCCTTTCGATTCAGGTCTGTTTAGCCTGGTGCTCACCGCCTGTGGTGTCTTGATTCTGTACGTGTTTCCCCACAGCAATTCACCTGATTCTATTGGGGCGCTGAGTGTTGTGTTGAGGCTTTAGACGGCAGGGGGGGGGAGCCGTAGCTCCAGAACTGTGGCTGAGTAAAAAAGCTCTAGCTAATCGTTTGGAAAGTCTTCAGACAGTGATTTCCTGATCGTTGAGATAGCATCCCGGATCTTCTGCCCACACGTTGCCTGTGCTTTTTTCTGCCCGAGTGCGCGTATTGCCATTGCAGATATCCAGGTAGGCACAGCCAGCACAGCGCCCCTGTACAGGCCTGGGTCGTTGCCGCAGGCCTGTCAGCAAGGGATCTTGATCGTTGGACCAAATCTCCGAGAAAGGCCGTTGCAACACGTTTCCAAGGCTGTAATGCCACCACATGGTGTCGGGATGAACATTGCCACGGTTATCGATGTTCGCAATTCCTTGGCCGGAGGAATTGCCTCCCCATTGGCGCAACATAGTCAGAATTTTGGGAGCTTGCTCGGGGTAATGCCGTCGCACCCAGTGCAGAAAGAAAACACCGTCAGCATCGTTGTTGCCCGAGGTGAACTCTTTGGGTTTGCCGGCTTTTTGATAGGTCATGCAGGTTGTGAAAAGCTGCTCCATAGCCTGCCGGGTGACGGCGTGGTGACTGGACAGGGCGCGGTTGCCCAAACCCCGACCTGCATAGTTCAAATGAGAGAGATAAAAGCGGTCGATTTGTTCCTGCTCCATCACAGCCAGCAGGCCATTTAGATCAACTGCATTTTCTTGAGTCAGGGTAAAGCGCAGGCCTACTTTCAACTGTTTTTCACGGCATAGTCTCAAGCCGTGCAAGGAGGCTGCGTAGGCTCCGTCCTCTCCACGAATTCGGTCATGGCGGGCCTGCAAACCGTCCAGGGAGATGCCTACGTAGTCAAAGCCGCAGTCGGCAATCTGATCAATATTTTGCTCAGTTATCAAGGTGCCGTTGGACGATAGTCCTACGTACATGCCCAGTGTTTTCGCACGTCGGCCCAAGTCGTAAATATCTGGGCGCAGCAAGGGTTCGCCGCCGGACAGGATCAGGGCGCGTACACCGAATTGATGCAGGTCATCCATGACAGTGCAGACTTGTTCGTAGCTCAGCTCGCCAGGGAAGTCCTTGTTGGTAGAGGCAGAGTAGCAGTGGCTGCAATGCAGATTGCAACGACGTATCAGATTCCAGATCACCACAGGGGCCTTGTTGGCGCGTGTCGGCGCAACAGGAGCGTGCAGGGCAGCAACAAAACGGGATATCCGGAACATGCTCAAGGCCTCCGTAGACGCAGGCCGGTCTTTTTAAGAATGGCCGTGGAAAACAAAATATCGTGATCGTGCAGGACGCCAGGAAAGCGCTGCGATATTTGCAGGCTGATGCTCTGTGCCTGGGCACGTACCGTGTCATGGTCCTTGCCATGCAGCATGGCGAACAGGTTGTATGGCCACTGGGGTAGACGACGCGGACGACGATAGCAGTGGCTGACTCCGGCTTGCGAGCCTAGCCATGTACCGACTAGGTCCAGCTTGTCGTCCGTGATATTCCAGACGCACATGCCATTGGCTACGTAGCCCAGAGCATAGTGATTGGGGATGGCTGCAATGCGCCGTATCAAGCCTTGGTCCAGCATGGTTTGAAACTGCTTCATGACATAAGCTTCGGATACACACAACTCTTGCGCCAGTTTTAGGTAGGGCTGTGGCTCTATCGCCAAACCCCGCTGCGAGGCATGGATCAGTGCGGTATAGGCGGGATTCAAATGCACCATATCAAAGCTCCAGTTTCAGGCTTAGGGCGTATTCCTGCTCTTTGGGAAAAGCAAAGACGGGTAGGCCGGTTTCAGCTTCGATTGTCTTCAGGCAGGATTCGATGTCTTGCGGTGTTGCCGTAGCCAGTACAAACCACATATTCAAGGCATGGGCGCGCCGGTAGTTGTGAGCGACTTCAGGATGGCGGTTGACGGCTATGACGGTACTGTCCCAGCGTTTTTCCGGTACGGCCATAGCGACCAGGCAATAAGCACCGCCTAAAGCCTCGATCTGGAAGAGGGGCCCAAAGCGGGTCAATATCCCGGATTGACGCAAGTGCTGGACACGAGCAATCAAGGCAGACTCGCTCAAGGCAAAATCAGGTGCCAACTGTGCAAAGGGGCGGGAGCAGATGGGGAAACCATCTTGCAAGCGATTCAGAATGTGGCGATCGGTGTTGTCCAGTTCAATCGGCGCATGCAATGGTGGGGTGTGATGATCAGTCATGATGAGCCGGGCTAAGCAGTGCGCCTCGTTGTTTGAAGCAGCGAGTGGAGAACAACACTTCCTGCGGGAGCTGACCCAAGTCAAAACGATTATTCAACTCCGCATGGTTTGTCAGTACGTCCTGACGGTTTTTGCCATGAATCATGCAAAACAGATTGTGATTCCAATGTGGCGGGCAGGGTTGCCGCTGATAGCACAGCGTGATGCCGTCTTGCCTGGCCAGCTCCTCGCCTAGGGCATCAATGCGATGCTTGTCTACCGTCCAGACACACATGGCATTGGCTTGGTAGCCCAGTTTTCGATGGCGCAGGACCACGCCAAATCGCCGGAATATGCCTTGTTCCAGAAAGCCGCGTAGCTGTTGCAGCACTTGTTTCTCGCTGATCTGTACTTGCTCCGCCCAAGGCTTGAAGGGGTCGGCTTGAATCTTCAAACCTTGCAAAGAACACTCCAGCAGTTTGCGTTCAGTACTGCCTAATGCGGGCAGCCCCTTGCTTGGCGACAAGGGGCTGGTGCTCTTGGTATGTGGGACAAGGCTAAACCCCAGGTCAATGTGATAGGCCCGGATCATGGGCAAGGACAAGGGCAACAAGCCAGTATGTTCAGCGATGTGCTCCAAGGCCGCCTGCCGTTCTTGTTCATTCGCACAGGTCAGCACAAACCAGAGATTAATGGTGTGTTCGCGCTCGTAGTTGTGGTTCGCGGCGGGCAGGGCACTGATCCAGTCTGCAACCGTGTTCAGATCCTTGGTGGGCACATGCATGCCCACCAAAGTGCTGCTCATACAGGCAGGGTTCAGTACTGGCCCGATACGGCTGATGATGCCTTGGTCTTGCCAGCGTTGCAGGTAGTCCATCACGGCTTGTTCGCTAAGCCCCAAAAGCAGTCCCAGCTTGCGGAACGGTCGGGGTTCCAAGGGGAAGCCATGTTGCCAGGCGTTCAATAGTTGAAAGGCAGAAGGGGAAAGATCAGAAACCAATGCGACCACTCCGATGCGTAAAAAACACTCCACTCGGGTGCTGAATATCCAGGCTGTCCAGACGCTTGAAATTGTGGGTGTCGTACACACTGACCTTGTTGTCGTCTCGCGCTGAAATCCAGACAGCTTCACCCCTAGGGGTGAATTCCATGTGGAGAACGGCTTTGCCTACGTCCAAGGTTTGAACCACTTCCAGGGTGGCGACATCAATTACCTGTACCTTGTCGTTGTCTGGAAAAGCGAAGTTCACCCAGACCTGACGGCCATCGGGCTGAGCCATGACAAAAACGGGTTGTCCATGAACCGGAATGCGAGTTTTCTCTTGCCAGTTCACGGTGCTGGCGACCAGAACCTCATGGCGTCCAATAGCTGGTAAAAACAAGTCCTGACCAGCCAAGGACCAGCCCCGTAGATGCGGCATTTTGTAGACGGGCAGGGCGGTCTCTCCCCGGCCATAGCCTTGCAAGATTTTTTGGACTCCCCTTTCTGGGTTCCACAAATCCAGCATGGCCAGGGCATCCTCGCCAAACAGACCGGCAATGTAGTAACGCCCATCTGGAGTGACCATGGCATCGTAGGGCTGGCGACCCGCTGCAAAACGTCGTGTTGTGGGGCGTAAGGGGTCGGACAGGTCGGTCAGCCAGATTTCACCTGCTTCGAACAAGGAGTAGGCAAATTGCTGATTGGGTAAGTCAGCCAGGCCAACCACTTTGGCGCGTTTGTTGGGGGCGTAGTAAGACGGGACTTCACTGATCAAGGCCAGGGTGTCCGCATCAAAAACCTTGATGCCACCCGGTTCGTAGTTTTGCACCACAATCAGCTTGCCATCCTGGGAGATGGCGCCACCTATGGCATTGCCGGACTGAATGACGCGATGGACTAGAGCTTGTTGAAGCAGGTCCACTTTGCTCAGCCCACCATCGCGTCCAAAGACATAGCCATAACGCCCATCGCGTGAGTAGGTGATATGGGCGTGAGACAGATCGCCCAACCCCTCAATGCGTGCCAGGCGGCTGCGATGACTGGTTTCAATGACGGCGACACTGCCCTTCGCGCGTTCCACAATCAAGCCCAGGTCATTAGTGCCGCGTAGTGGGTTGGCACAGCCGCTTAAAGCGACAAGCAGGCCTAGAGTCATCAGTGCTTTCATGGTGCTGCATCCGATTCATGGAGAAGAAATTGAGCCAGCCAGAGACTTTCTACTGGCTGCAAGAAGCGGTTCCAGGCAGGCATGGCTGTTCCGGGACGCCCCTGCATGATCGTCAGGGCGATCTGCTGTGCGCTTTGCCCCTGCAAGGCATCAGCCGTTAAAGCAGGCCCCAGGCCTCCTTTCAGGAGTAAGCCATGGCATGAGCCGCATTCTTGATGAAGCAGCGTTCGTAAAGAGGCTTGCCGCTCCGGTGTCAAAGCTGTTTCATCAGCAGCGGCTTGTTGTGGCCAAAGAAGGGAGAGCAGCACGGTTAGCCACATGCTGCCAAGAAGCTGCCTGCCACTGAGTTTGAAAGGGAGGTGCAAACCTTTCACATCACGGCCCAGGAGGGTTCGCAGGCCAGGGCATCTTGCGTGTTTGAGGCGGGTTGCGGGTAATCCGGATGCAACTGCACCACCTGGCCGATAATCAACAAGGCCGGGGGACTGAAGGTTTGCGCAAGCTGTGGAAGTGTTTGCAAAGTACCCAAGCCCCAGCGCTGGCTTTTAAGCGTGGCATCTTGTGCCAAGGCGATAGGCGTATGCGGGCTGCGCCCATGTTGAATCAAGGCCTGGGCAATATGGTTGCAATTGGCCATGGCCATGTAGAACACCAGCGTACAGGTGGGGTCAGACAAGGAGGCCCAGTTCAGTTCCAGCCCTTGGTTGTCGCGCAGGTGCCCGGTGATAAAGCGCACACTGCTGGCCAGCCCGCGATGGGTCAAGGGAATGCCTAGAGAAGCTGCACAGCCTGTAGCCGCTGTAATCCCGGGCACGACTTCAACCTGGACTCCATGTTGTTGCAGATACAGCTGCTCTTCGCCTCCACGGCCAAAAATAAAGGGATCACCGCCTTTCAAGCGGACAACGTGTTGATGGGTTCGGCTCAGCGACAAGAGCGTGTCGTTGATATCGTCCTGCATGCTGGGCTTGCAGGCGGCCACTTTACCGACGTCATGCAAGGTGGCCTCCGGGTTGATACAGCTCATGATGGCGCGGCTGACCAGGCGGTCATAGACCACCGCATCTGCATGTTGCAGCAGGTATAAAGCCCGTAGTGTGAGAAGTTCAGGGTCGCCAGGTCCCGCCCCAACCAAATAAACCTTGCCGTGCATCGCTGCGCTCCTTGACGGTAGCAAGTACCGAAAGACAGTCAAACAATGCAGAAAATTGTAGGAGGGCAGGCCGCTTCGATATGGGCATGGTTGGTGTTCAGGAGAGGGGTGCAGAAAGGAAGCTTCTGGCTCTCAGACAAGAAGGTAGGGTGGGGCTAAGTGCGAGGCATATAAGGAAATTTATGCGAGCGACGGCCCGCAGAGTTGCTGATGGACGAGCGCAAGTGCTTGAAAAAATGTTCAAAAACGCAGTATCAGCCAGCTAATTTTTTGGGGTTTCAAAGCCCAAATAACATATTTGAGGCAGCCTGTTAAGTTTCTCGATGCAAAATAGGGAAAGTCCTGCAACTTGTATCAACAGTGAGCAATGATGCGGGTTACAGGGGTTTTTTTGCTTGACACGGGTATTAAACGAAGGCTTAATACGCGGTAGCCAACCGGGGCACTTGTGCGCCCGGTAGCGATGACAGACGGTAGTGCTTGCTTGCCCTGTCGTTTGTCACTATTAAGTCTGACCGCCACAAACTGGTTCCCGCTGGGGGCCCGTAAAATAATTTTCAGGGGTATTTTCTCAATGAATAAAACCGAGCTTATCGAATTCATTTCCACCAAAGCCGATCTGTCCAAAGCTGACGCTGGTCGTGCACTGGATGCGTTTATCGATGCCGTGACCACCACGCTGAAAGAAAAAGATACGGTTACTCTGGTTGGTTTTGGCACCTTCGCTGTGTCGGAACGCGCTGCCCGTTCGGGTCGTAACCCACGTACCGGTGAAACTATCGAGATCGAAGGCGCAAACGTGCCCAAGTTCCGTCCCGGTAAGGCTCTGAAAGACGCTGTGAATTAATTTTTAAATTAATTTACGCAAAAGACTTGCAAAAAGAATTCTTTGGTCCTATAATTCTTTTTCTTCACAAGAAGAACGGCATCACAGAAATGGGTGCTTAGCTCAGCTGGTAGAGCGGCGCCCTTACAAGGCGTAGGTCGGGGGTTCGAACCCCTCAGCACCCACCATTTCTTTTGCTAGTCGAATCAAGCACTTAGGTGAAACTAAGTGCTTTTTTTGTGTCTGTTTGGTTTGTGTTTCAGGTCAATCCATACTAACGCTGCTCTATCAGGTTCGGGCCCTTGTGCTGCGATATAAGCATACTGAAACCATGTAAGCATTGGTAAGCCGCTTGTCGGAACGGCGTAGCCACGTAATCCCTGCTCGTAAGGCGCTGCAAGCGTTCATCAGATAAGGCAGGCGAACCAGCGTGGAACTTGGCGTGTTGACCTTAAGGTGCAGAGGCGGTTGCTGCATGAATGTCAGTGAGTGGCAGCTTAGTTTGTAACGGTGCTATCTATATATGCGGATAGCGTCCATAGTGTGTCCAGGGACATTTTTCCCCTGATTAATTAGGACATACATTGAAAACAGAAATTGGTATTGTGAAGTGGTTCAATAACGAAAAAGGCTTCGGCTTCATCATGCCGGAGAGTGGCGGTAAAGACCTCTTCGCGCACCACAGTGAAATTCAGGGTTCTGGGTTTAAATCTCTGGAGGAGAACCAACGCGTTTCCTTCGTTGCTGGCGTTGGTCAAAAAGGCCCTTGCGCTACCCAGATCCAAATCGTTTGACCCCCTGCTTGCCTGTCTAGGCAAGTGTAGCGTCGGTCGATAAAGCCGAACCCTTTGAAATATTGGGTTCGGCTTTTTCATTTATGTATCCCCTCCAGGTGGACATATTGTGCTTCTGTCCACTGCTCGCATGTATGGTATGAAGGTGCCCTAGGGAAATACCTAGCTGCATAGGAAATTGCATGTAATAACATATGAATGCCTAAGTAGTTTAGGCTTCAATAATAAGGAGAGGGGAAATGAGAATGCTGATAAAGACGTTGTGCGTCGGTCTTTTGCTGGGGGCCGCGTCGGTAAGTCAGGCTGGCAGTATGAAGGTGACTCTATTGGGAACGGGTACACCTGCGCCCTATGCAGATCGAGCAGGCCCGGCAACGTTGGTGCAGGCGGGCGAAGAAACCCTATTGTTTGATACGGGTCGCGGGGTGGCGACGCGGCTGTTTCAGAAAGGCGTTGCGCCCAATTCCATTACTGCACATTTCTTCACGCACTTGCACTCGGATCACACCGTAGGTTTGCCGGACTTATGGCTGACGGGCTGGTTTGGCCGACCCTGGCCAGGCCGGACATTGCCTTTGTAGATCTATGGCCCCAAGGGAAGCAAGACCATGACGGATTACCTGCCCAAAGCCTATGACGAGGATATTCGTATCCGTGTGCAGGATCAGGGTCTGCCGGTGGAGGGTGTGACCTTTGTGACCCAGGAGTTTGAAAAGGGCGGGGTGGTCTACAGCAAGAATGGGGTGACCGTGACGGCGGTGGAGGTTGATCACGGTGGTGAGCTAATTCCCGCTTTCGGCTTTATTGTGGAGTACGACGACAAGAAGGTAGCGATCTCCGGGGATGCGATGTATGACAAGCGCTTGATTGCTGCTGCCGCCAATGCAGATGCGTTTGTACATTCCGTGGCCTTGATTGATCCGGCCTTTTTGAAAGTCCGTCCCATCTTGAATGAAACGCTCAAGCATTTTGCGACGCCGGAGCAGGTTGGGCAGGTCTTTTCAGAGAGCAAGCCAAGGCTGGGAGTCTATACGCACATCGTGTTTTATTCGCCTGAGGGTGGCGCCACTATCCCCGAGCAAGTCCTGCTGGAGCGTACACGCACCACCTATCAAGGTCCGGTTGTGGCTGGTCGTGACTTGATGGAGTTTACGGTTGAAGACAAGGCGGTCCTTGTCTATGACGAGGCGGGCAAGGAACTGATGCAGGTGCCACGCCGATGATCTTGATTCGAGCGTTCCGCGTGAGAAGCTGAAATACGGGGAGTGGCGACACAGGCTTATTCCTGCAATTTGTCATGCCTCTCCCGTTTGAACTGCTGCCAGGCAAAGGCAAAGCACAGGCAAGGCAGCGATAATAGCAACAGCGGCCCGGTCTTGAGCGTAGCGGCTATTCAGGTAACACTACATCTTGTCGATATGCGGTCCTCGGGTCTTCATGAGCAAACTACTCTCTTGCCTGTCTCCTCTTGCCACCTTGATTCTGGCATGGCTGGCCTTTATGTTTCTTTTGTTTTTCCCGCCGCTATGGATCTTGTGGCCTGTGCTGGTCGTGTGCCTGGGCTGGATCAATTACAGAGGGATACGTTACGCATTGGGCAATAGTGACAAGTCCAAGTCCTGGCACCTTTGGTTCAATGTAGGCGAGTGCCTGTTGGCGGCGATTGTCCTGACTTTACTGGTCCGTGACCTTGACGTCCCAGCGACCTGATTTTTCCCCTTGTTGTACGAGAAACGTGTTTATGTATTCGGACCCTTGGCTTGATCGCTGGTTACCCTTGATCGCTCAACGTGAGATTTCTTCGCCGGTACTGGAGATAGGCTGTGGTTTTGGTGACGATACGTTGACCTTGACCCAGGCAGGATTGACGGTGATGGCTTTTGACCTCTTACCCGAATGTGTGGCAATCGCGCAGCAGCGCGCTCCCGAGGCCCTGATTGAGTGCAGGGATACGCGAGGTTCCTGGCCGGAGGCGGCGAATAATCTTGATCTGGTCCTGGCCAGCTTGTCCCTGCATTATTTTCCATGGGATGAAACCCAGGCCATTGTGCGCAGAATCTGGAATAGCTTGCGGCCTGGTGCTTTGTTTTTATGTCGTCTGAACTCCACCGAGGATGTGAATTTCGGTGCCGGGCAGGGCGAGCTGATTGAAGCCAACTTCTATCGCGACCAAGGCAATTGCAAGCGTTTCTTTGATCAGGCCAGCGTAGAGCAGTTATTTGGGGCCGAATGGCGCCGGATTTCTGTCCAGCACATGACATCGCACAAATATATAAAGCAAAAAGCGATGTGGGAGCTGGTGTTGGAAAAAGGGCAGTTGCCAGGCTGATTCCCGTACTCTGAGCATCCTGGATCTGGCAGCCGTTGCGGTCCCCTCCATCTCCCCGCTATATCTAACCAAAGAATCGGTATTTAGCCGGGTGTAACACCCTTGCTAGACTCGTTCTCATTGCTTGGAAATGGTTTCTAGGGGATGGGAAATGAAGCGGATTCAACAGAAGTGGAAGGGCGTTCGGGCAGGGGCTTTGCTGGCGTTGGTGCTGGCGGCGGCAACGGCTGTTGCAGCCGAGGTCAGCATTCTGAATGTTTCGTACGACCCAACGCGTGAACTGTACGCTGAATTTAACAAGGCTTTCCAGGCGCATTACAAAGAGCAAACGGGTGACAGTGTAGTCATCCGTAGTTCCCACGGTGGTTCCAGCAAGCAGGCCCGTACCGTGATTGATGGCGTGCCCGCTGATGTGGTGACGCTGGGTATTTCATCCGATATTGATCAGATCGCTCAGTCCGGTTTGCTGGACAAGGGCTGGCAGGCTCGCCTGCCGGACAACAGTACGCCTTACACCTCCACGATTGTCTTGCTGGTGCGCAAGGGTAATCCCAAGGGGATTCACGACTGGAACGACTTGATTCGCTCTGATGTAAAGGTGGTTACGCCCAATCCTAAAACCTCGGCGGGGGCGCGTTGGAACTATCTGGCGGCCTGGTTGTACGCTCTGAAGCAAGGCAATGGGGATGAAGCGCAGGCCCGTGACTTTGTGGCCAAGCTGTATCGCAACGTCAGCGTGCTGGATTCCGGTGCGCGTGGATCGACCACAACCTTTGTGGAGCGGGGCATTGGCGATGTATTGATTGCCTGGGAGAACGAGGCGCTCTTGTCCGTCAAGGATCTGGGGCCCGATCGCTTCGATATTGTGGTGCCTTCCAGCAGCATTCTGGCCGAGCCGCCCGTGGCGCTGGTAGATGCCAATGCCGCCAAGCATGGCACGGAAAAAGTGGCTCAAGCCTATCTGGAATATCTGTATAGCCCGGAAGGTCAGGAAATCGCCGCCCGTCATTTTTACCGTCCTCGCCTGGAGTCGGTGGCCGCCAAGTACCGCGATCAGTTCCCGGCGTTGAAACTGTACAAGGTTGACGATGAGCTGGGCGGTTGGACTCAGGTTCAGGCCAAGCACTTTGCGGATGGTGGCGTGTTCGACAGCATCTACTTGAGCAAGTAACACCACTATCACCGAGGACCGTTCGATGTCACGGGCTCGTCTTTGGGGATTTCTGCCCGCTGCTCGCAAGCAGCGGGCTTTGCCAGGCTTTGGCTTGACCATGGGTTTGTCCATCAGCTATTTGAGCCTGATTGTTCTGATCCCCTTGTCTGCTGTTTTGCTCAAGACCACCTCCATGGGTTGGTCGGCCTTTTGGGAAACCATCAGTGCTGCACGCGTCTTGGCTTCCTTGAAACTGACCTTTGGGATGGCCGCTTTGGCGGCGTTGATCAATGGTGTATTTGGCTTGATTCTGGCCTGGGTCCTGGTGCGTTACCGCTTTCCGGGTCGTCGAATTGTGGATGCCTTGATTGATCTGCCCTTTGCCTTGCCAACGTCGGTGGCCGGGATTTCCTTGGCGGCGATTTATGCGCCCACGGGCTGGATCGGTTCCTGGGCTGAACCTTATGTTGGGCAGATTGCCTTTACCCCTTGGGGTGTGCTGATCGCCCTGGTTTTTATTGGACTGCCCTTTGTTGTGCGTACCGTGCAGCCGGTTCTGGAAGAGCTGGAACAGGAGCAGGAGGAGGTCAGTGCTTGCCTGGGGGCCGATCGCTTCCAGACGGTCACCAAGGTGATTCTGCCCGCTATCTTGCCCGCCTGCTTGACGGGCGTAGCGCTGGCTTTTGCCCGTGCGGTGGGTGAGTACGGTTCCGTGATTTTCATTGCCGGTAATGTCCCTATGGTTTCGGAAATTACACCCTTGCTGATCGTGATCAAGCTGGAGCAGTTTGACTATGCCGGAGCCTCGGCGCTGGCCGTTTTGATGATGGTGCTGTCCTTCATTATCCTGCTGGCGATCAATCGCTTGCAGTGGTACTTGCAGTCGCGTCATTCGGGCCAGGCTAGTGGCAAGGCAGCCAAGGTGGCAGCGCCTTTGACTTTGGAGGGCGCACGATGAGCAGCCTGACGATGGATTCATCTGTGCAGGCGGTGCCGGTACATACGGCGCGCTTGCGGGCGGCGCAGGATGAAGGTCCGGCCGTCAAAGCCTTATTGATTGGCATTGCCTTGCTGTTCTTTGTGCTGTTCTTTGTGCTGTTCTTGCTCCTGCCTTTGATCCTGGTCTTCATGACGGCTTTTAGCCGGGGCATCATGCCGTATCTGTCCGCCTTGAGCGAGAGCGATACCTTGCATGCTGCCAGCCTGACAGTTCTGGTTGCCGTGATTGCCGTACCTTTGAATATCGCGTTTGGTCTGGCCGCCTCCTGGGCGATTGCGCGTTTTGAGTTCCGTGGCAAAAGCATTCTGACGACGCTGATCGACCTGCCGTTCTCGGTATCACCTGTCATTGCCGGTTTGATGTTTTTACTGATTTTTGGTCGCCAAGGCCCATTTTGGGATTGGCTGGACGCTAATAACATTCGTATCGTATTTGCCTTGCCCGGTTTGGTTTTGGCGACTTTGTTTGTCACTTTCCCTTTTGTGGCGCGTGAGTTGATTCCGCTGATGCAAATGCAGGGCAGCGAAGAAGAGCAGGCTGCGCGAGTGCTAGGGGCCAATGGCAGGCAGATGTTCTGGCGGGTGACTCTGCCCAAGATCAAGTGGGGCCTGCTGTATGGCGTGATTCTGTGCAATGCCCGTGCCATGGGCGAATTTGGGGCGGTGTCGGTGCTATCGGGCCATATACGGGGCCAGACCAACACCCTGCCTTTGCATGTAGAGATTGAGTACAACGACTATCACACGGTGGACGCTTTTGCGGCGGCTTCGGTGCTGGCGGTCTTGGCTTTACTGACGTTGGCGCTTAAATTGTGGGCCGAGCGCAAAATGGTTCAAGACGGTCATCGTGGATGATCGCATTCGGAGTTCATTATGAGTATCGAAGTTCGTCATCTATCTAAACAGTTTGGTGCGTTTACGGCACTGGGTGATGTGACATTGGATTTCCCAGCGGGCGAGCTGGTGGCTTTGCTGGGGCCGTCGGGCTGCGGCAAGACGACCTTGCTGCGTATCGTGGCTGGCCTGGAACATGCGGATGCGGGTCAGGTGCTGATCAACGGCAAGGATGTGGCTGCTGTGGGCACGCGTGATCGCCAGGTGGGTTTTGTGTTCCAGCACTATGCCTTGTTCCGCCACATGACGGTGTTTGAAAACGTCGCCTTTGGTCTGCGCATCAAGCCACGCAAGCAGCGCTTGCCCGAAGCCCAGATTCGTCAGCGTGTGCACGAGCTGTTGGAGCTGGTGCAGCTGGATTGGCTGGCCGATCGCTACCCGGCGGCCTTGTCGGGTGGCCAGCGGCAGCGTATTGCTCTGGCACGTGCCTTGGCGGTGGAACCGGGTGTCTTGCTGTTGGACGAGCCGTTTGGTGCCTTGGATGCCAAGGTGCGCAAGGAACTGCGTTCCTGGCTGCGTCGTCTGCATGATGACCTCCATATCAGTACCTTGTTTGTGACGCACGACCAGGAAGAGGCCATTGAAGTGGCTGATCGTATTGTGGTGCTCAATAAAGGCCGGGTTGAGCAGGAAGGCGCCCCGCAGGATGTCTATAACCACCCTGCCAGTCCTTTTGTGTATGAGTTCCTGGGGGCGGCGAATCGCTTGCCGGGTCAGTTCCAGCACGGACGCTTTGTGGCTGATCCTCAGTTGGGACAATTCGAGTCCAATCAGGCCTTGAATGCTCAGGATGCGGGTCAGGGGGAAGCAGTAGGCTATGTGCGCCCGCATGACCTGGATTTACAGCGTCAATTGGATGGCCAGGGCATCGTCGTGGCCGTGCAGCGCATTATTCCCTTGGGGGCGACAGTACGGGTTGAACTGGCCTTGAACGAGGGCGAGCGTGCCTGGGAAGCCGAGTTCGATCATCAGCGTTGGTCGCAGCTGGGCTTGCGGCCGGGTGAGCGGGCTTTGGCCTTGCCACGCAAGTTCAGCGCTTTCCCTATCGAGTCTCAAACCGAAGCGCGATTGTCCTGATTTTTTGCAAATTATTCGCAACAGGCTGACCCTAGGTCAGCCTGTCTGCGTTAGTATCTGGAGGTTTTTTGCAGGGCGGATTGGAGCAGGAAATATTACAGGAATTTAGTATTGAGAATCATTCCTGTTTCTGTTAAGATTCGATACCTCACTGGGCATCCTGTCCGGTCCCGTCATGGTCCATGCGGGTTGCAGAATGTGTAGAACGGATTATGACCGGAATTGCTTCTCAAAAGAATAATCGCTCGATGCTGGCCTTGAAGGCAACTGGTTTGGCATTGGCGCTGGGATTGCACGTGGGTGTCGTGGCTACCATCTTGTGGACGGAAACCCCCAAGATTGTGGGTGAACCCGCCCCTATGGATGTTGTTGGGGTGACTTTGGTGGAAGTGTCGGAGTCCCCGGTTCAGCAAGAACAGGTCAGTGCCCCTCCTGAAGAGGTGGTGGCCGAGCCGGAACCTGAGCCCGAACCCGAGGTGGAACCGGACCCCGAGCCCGAGCCAGAACCGGTTGTTGAGCCGGAACCCGAGCCAGAGCCTATCGTGGAAAAACCTCCGATTCCCGAGCCGCCCAAGCCCAAACCAAAACCCAAGCCGAAACCTAAGCCCAAGCCACAGCCCAAGCCCGAGGTTCCACCGGCAGAAACACCGCAGCCTGCTCAACCAGCCGCTCCTGCCGCTCAAGCAGGTCCAGCTACGGACAATACGTCCTCCCAAACTGCCGCCCGTTCTACGGATGGGGATCGGCCCAAGCTGATTGGTCGTGTGGATTATTTGGGACGTCGTCCTGTGCCGGTGTACCCCCGGGCTTCCGAGCGCCGTCGTGAGCAGGGCCGCGTGGTGGTTCGTGTAGTGATTTCAACCCAAGGAACCGTGCTGGAAGCCAAAGTGCAAAGCTCCTCAGGCTATGAACGTCTGGATGAGTCGGCACTGAAAGCAGTACGCACAGCGCGTTTTAAACCGTATACGGAAAATGGTGTGGCCTATCGTGCCATGGCCGATATTCCTTTCGACTTTGTTTACTAGGATATATCAATGATGCAGGAACTATTTCAAAGCGTATGGGTAAGCCTGGCACAAGTTGCAGGGCCTGTTGCAGATCAGGCTGCCGCCAGTGTTGCTGCCGCTGAGGAAGCGACCGGGGTGCTGCACTTTATCCAGCAAAGTGATGTGGTCGGCAAGACCTTGTTCGTCATTCTGGCCTTGATGTCGGTTGCCAGTTGGTACCTGATCATCGTCAAGGGCGTGCTGTCCTTCCGCCTGAAGCGTCGCTCGCAAGGTTTCATGCGTGAATTCTGGTCCGCCAGTTCTCTGGAGCAGGTTGAAAACGAGATCGCCACCCACGGTGCCCGCGATCCGTTCAGTCACTTGGCCAGCCACGCTATCCACGCTCAAAAACACCATGTGAAATACGGCGCCATGCGTCTGGAAGAGAAAGGCTCTACCGATGCCTTTGTCTCGCGCATCATGCGTAAAGTCATGGACGAAGAAACGGCCAAGCTGGAAAACGGCCTGACGCTGCTGGCTTCGGTGGGTTCTACCGCTCCGTTTGTGGGGCTGTTCGGTACGGTTTGGGGTGTGTACCACGCACTGATCAATATCGGTCTGTCCGATGGCGTAACCCTGAACAAGATCGCCGGCCCTGTGGGTGAAGCCCTGGTGATGACCGGGCTGGGTCTGGCCGTGGCTATTCCTGCCGTGTTGGCTTACAACGCGTTTGTGCGCACCAACCGCGTTTACCTGTCCCAGCTGGACGCGTTTGCTCACGACCTGTTCACTTTCCTGACCACAGGCCAGCCTGTGCAAGATAACCAACCTGTTCTGCGTCGTGTCCCTAGCTCGGGCGGTGGTGCAGCATCGAGCTCGGCAGCGGCTGCCAAGCGGGAGCACTAATCATGGCTTTTGGCAGCTTTGATAATCGCAACTCGGGCTCCGCGCTGTCCGAAATCAATATGGTGCCGCTGATCGACGTCATGCTGGTGTTGCTGGTGATCTTTCTGATCACTGCTCCGCTGCTGTCGCACTCCATCAAGATTCAGCTGCCCCAGGCGACGTCTGAACCAGTCCAGCAAGATCCCAAGACGATTGATCTGGCGATTGACGCAGAAGGGCAGATCTTCGTGAACGAGCAGCCGGTGGCGCTGGAAGATCTGACCGCCACGCTGGCCCCTTATTCCAAGGATCAGCCTCAGCCTGAATTGCGTATCCGTGCCGATACCGATACTCGCTACGAAACCCTGGCCCAGGTCATGAGCCGTTCCAAGGCTTCCGGCCTGACCCGTCTGGGTTTCATCACCCGCCCAGGTCCGACGACCAAGGCAGCGGGTGACGAGGGCGAAGCCAAGGAAGGCGCCGTCGCCGACCAGAAGGCCGTCGAGCCTAAACCTGCTCTGTAATTCCAGGTTCTTCTTCGTGTTGTTTTTTCTGGCCCCTCGCTTTGCATCTGCAACGCGAGGGGCCAGTTTCGTAATAAAATCCCCCGAATGCGTGTACTAGTTATCGAAGACGACGCCATACTGGGCGCCGCACTGCAGGAATTTCTCAACGATCAGGGCTACGCTGTTGACTGGCTCCAGGAAGGCGAAAGTGCCTTGAAGGAGTTGGCCGCCCAGGTCTACGATCTTCTGCTCCTGGACTTGAACTTGCCCGGCATCAGTGGCCTGGATGTGCTGCGCCAATTGCGCCAGCAGGGCAACGCCATTCCCGTTCTGATTCTGACTGCGCGTGATGGTGTGGATGATCGCGTCGGCGGCCTGGATGCCGGTGCTGACGACTACCTGATCAAACCTTTTGACCTGTCCGAGCTGGCCGCCCGCGTGCGTGTTTTTGGCCGCCGCCGCAGTGGTCAGGTACAGCCCATTATTGATGTGGGCCCCTTGAGCTTTGATACCATTGGCCGCGAGCTGCGCTGTGCCGGTCAACGTGTGACCTTGTCGGTGCGCGAGCTGTCCGTACTGGAAATGCTCATGATGCGGGCGGGCCGTGTGGTCACCAAGCAGCAAATTATCAACTCCTTGTCTGCCTGGGATGCCGATTTCAGCGACAATGCGGTCGAAGTCTACGTGTATCGTTTGCGCAAGCGCCTGGAAGGCACCGGGGCTGTCATACAGACTGTGCGCGGCTTTGGCTATTTGCTCGATGTGGAGAGCGTGGCCGGAGCATAACGGCAGCCCGTGCCCGCTGCCTGAAACCTTAGGTCAACCATGCCCGATCAGCATCTTTCTCCAGCGGTAAAAACCTCCTTGTTGCGAGGCTGGCTGGAGCGCTTTCTTGCTCCCGGTTCTTTGGCCCGTAAACTGATGGGCCGTCTGTTTCCCCCGATTTCCATTCTGGTGGTGCTCGACTTGAGCGTTACCTGGATACTGACGCGCCGCATGAGCCTGGAAGACTGGCTGCTGCGCGATATTTTCTGGACCATGGCGCTCAGTCAGGTCTTGCTGGTCAGTCTGATTGCCTGGGTGCTGCTGTCGGGGATTCGCTCGCAGCTGGCGTCCATTGATGATTTGTCACAACAAATCCGCAACCGCTCCGATGACGACTTCGAGCGCCTGGATGCCAGCGCCTTGCCTGCTGAAATAGTGCCGCTGGTGGAGCACTTTAACGAATTGCTGGAACGTCAGCGTGATACGCTGCAGGCGCAAAAGCGTTTTATTGGTCACGCTGCGCATCAGTTGCGCACACCCTTGACGGGCTTGCAGTTGGAGTCCGAGCTGATGCTGGCAAGGCCTTTGCCAGAAGATATCCGCCAACGGGCCGAGCGCATCAAAAGTGTCTCGGACCGCATGATTCGTCTGGGCCAGCAGTTGTTGGTGCTGGCACGTACTGATGCGGACACCAATATTAAAGACAGCTTTGTGCGTCTGGACTTGTGTGAATGGGCGCGCGAGGAGGGCGGTGACTGGTTCTTGCAGGCGCGTCAGCATGGTGTGGAAATCCATTTGCTGGCACCTGAAAAGCCGGTCTGGATTGATGCTGCCCCCGTGCTCCTACGGGAGTTATTGTCCAATCTGATGGATAACGCCTTGCGCTACGGGCAAGGAACAGATCGCATCGTCTTGCGGGTGGCCAGTAATCCACCCTCCTTGTCGGTGGAAGATCACGGGCCGGGCATTGAATCCAGCGAGCAGCAGCGGGTATTTGAAGCGTTTTATCGCTCCCCCGGCACACAAGCAGGAGGCTCCGGCTTGGGTTTGGCCATTGTGCAGGAAATTGCCCGTGCGCATGGCGCCTGGTGGAGCTTGATGAGCCGTCCTGATTTTCCAGGCACTCGCATCACCATTGTTTTTCCCGGTCCGCGTATTGGTGCGCGTCTGACCCGGCACGACACTTTGATTGGAAACTAAGCCTTGAACACAGCAACAGAAAACCCCAAAAAAGCGGCTCAGGCCGCCTTGCTAATGGGCGCTTTAGGCGTGGTGTATGGCGATATTGGAACCAGCCCGCTCTACACCATGAAAGTGGCCTTGAGCGCCTACGGACAGCCCGGTGCCGAACAGGTCTATGGAGTCTTGTCCTTGCTGTTCTGGCTGCTGACTCTGGTGGTCTCCATCAAGTACGTCACAGTGGTGTTGCGTCTGGACAATAAAGGTGAGGGAGGCACGCTGGCCCTGATGGAATTGGCGGCACGCGGCATTCAGGGACCACGTCGGCAGATTATTGTGGTGCTGGGTCTGATTGGTGCTGCCTTGTTTTATGGGGACAGCATCATTACCCCGGCCATCTCCGTGATGTCGGCGTTGGAAGGCATAGGGATGGTGTCTCACGTGCTGGACCCTTGGGTCGTACCTTTGGCCCTGGGCGTCTTGCTGGCCTTGTTTCTGATCCAGTCCCATGGCACGGGCACCATGGGTAAGTTGTTCGGCCCCATTATGTTGACCTGGTTTCTGGTGCTGGGTGGCTTGGGTCTATGGCGTGTTATTGAGCATCCCCAAGTTTTGATGGCCCTGGACCCACGGTGGGCCGTGGCTTTTATTGCTGAGGCTCCCTGGCAAACCTTTTTGCTTTTGGGGGCCTTGGTCCTGGCCTTGACGGGGGCCGAGGCCTTGTACGCCGATATGGGTCATTTTGGCCGTCCTTTAATTCGCAAAGCCTGGTTCATGATTGTCATGCCCTGCCTGGTCCTGTGTTATTTCGGCCAAGGCGCATTGTTGATCTCCGACCCAGCCGCCATTCGTAATCCGTTCTTCTTCCTGGCTCCCAACTGGGCCTTGGTGCCCATGGTGATGCTGGCAACGGTTGCAACCGTGATTGCCTCCCAGTCCGTGATATCCGGGGCGTTTTCTGTAACTCGCCAGGCGGTGCAGCTTGGCTTCTGGCCGCGTATGGTGATCCAACATACTTCGGCTAAAGAAGAAGGACAGATCTACTTGCCGCGTGTGAACTTGCTGCTATGCGTGGCGGTGATGATTCTGGTCCTGAGCTTTGGCTCCTCGGATCGCCTGGCCCATGCTTATGGCTTTGCAGTCACGGGGACCATGCTGATGACCAGTTTACTGGCTCTGGTACTGCTGCCGCGCCGCGCTAGCGGAATCAAGCGCTGGGCCTGGCTGGGGCTCCTGGGCGTTTTCCTGATTCTGGACATATTGCTGTTCTCGGCCAATGCGCTCAAGATTCTGGAAGGCGGTTGGCTGCCTTTGCTGGTGGGGGCTGTGCTGCTGGGCTTGATGCTGACCTGGCGTCAGGGACGAGCTGCTTTGCACGAACGTCTGCTGGAAAACAAGCAGCCGCTAAAAGAGTTTTTGCTGAGCCTGGAGGAGTACGCTCCCACCCGTGTACCAGGGACGGCGGTGTTCATGAGCACCATTCCCGACTCCGTCCCTCCGGCCTTATTGCATAACCTGAAACACAATAAAGTCCTGCATGAACAGGTCCTGTTCTTGACCGTAACCAGTGCCGGTGTGCCTTACGTTCCTTTTGGGGAGCGCTATAGCCTGCAACGTCTGAGCCGAGGCAGCTGGCAGGCGGTGGCTTCCTGGGGCTTCAAGCAAGAGCCCAATGTGCCGCAATTGCTGGAGCAGATCGCGCTGGAGCACCCGGAGCTGAATCTGGAGCCTATGCAGACATCCTACTTCCTGTCGCGTCAGACGGTGATGATTCAATCCCGTCAGCCCTGGTACTTGGGCTGGCGTCGTCGCTTGTTTGCATTCATGGCGCGTAATGCCAGCCGTAGCACACGCTTTTTCAAGATCCCGCCTAATCGCGTGGTGGAGATGGGGATACAGGTGGAGCTGTAGGTGGAGACATTTGCAGCTGCAGCTAGCTATTGCAGCCAGTAGAAACAAAGAATGGGCCTTTTCAAGGCCCATTCTTTTTATCTGGCTACCTATTATGAATAGCCGTGTTTTCTGCGTTTACTGAGCAGGCACCACAGTCGTGGTTTCGCGAAGGATACCGCCGCCTTCCACGCTACCGCGTACCGTTGTGTCCTGGCCGGTCATGGATTTCAGGCAGTCTTGCTGGCGGTCAGCGGGTAAGCGATGGCAGCGCGCTTGCCGGTTGGCATCCAGATTGTGATCGCGTTTGTCCAGTTTGTGATGGCGCTCGGCTTGCAGCGCGGCACCGGCTTCGCGACGGCAAGTGGTGCGCTGGTCTCCTTTGAATTGCTCACAGCGCTGGATGTCGTGTCGGTAGTCTTGGGACGGGGTTTGAGCCCAGGCAGCAGAGGACAGCAAACCCAGGCTGAGCAGGCCGGCACTCAGAATTCGGGATGGGCGTGTAAGTAGACTCATCGATCTCACTCCTTTACTTGCTAAGGGAATCACCGGCTTGGCGAGCACTGTTACGAGCAGGTATGAGTAGCAGGCCGCAAAGCCCCAAAAGCGACTGCGTATGGGGCAATTCCCGATACGCAGTAAACACTTACTAGTATAAGTGGAGCAGTTGCAAGTGAGGGTAATAAAACTTGTCTAAACCCTCACGGCTTGACTTAGGTCTTGTCGCCGGCTGGTGGTTGAGCCAAATCTTTGGGCAGAGGCGCTTTATGTGGCATGTCCAGATAGCCTGGCTCGTCCGGGCCATATTCGGCCAGACGTTGGCGATGCTCGCGTTTGATGGCAGCGCGCATCAGAAAGATGGCGGTGACCGGCGAGGTAATGATCAAGAGCACACTCAGGATGAGCGGATGCAGAATGGGACGGCTCATCAAGTGGCTGGCGCTGATGGCGACGGCCAGCACCATGAAAAACGTACCCAGCGTGTTCCCCATGGTGGGGGCATGGATGCGTGAATAAAAGTGTTTGAAGCGCAGCAAGCCAGCCGAACCCACCAGGGCCACGATGCCGCTAAGAACCAGCAAAAGGGCAACCGGGACAGCCAGCCACCAAGGTAGTAAAGGCGTATTCATGGCTCGATCACCTCGGCACGCAGCAGGAATTTCGCCATGGCTGCCGAGCCTACAAAACCAAACAGGGCAATCAGCAAGGCGATATCAAAGTACAGGGTAGAGTCAAAACGGATGCCCAGGGCCAGCAAGGCCAGCATACCGTTGATGTACATGGTGTCCAGCGCCAGCACGCGGTCGGCGGCAGAGGGGCCTTTAAGCAGGCGGATGACGGCGCAGCCCATGCCCAGGACAAAGCAGCCCAAGGCAAACTGACAGGCCCAGTAAACAATGTCTATCATTGGAAAATCTCCAGTAGCGGTCCTTGGTAGCGCTTCTGAATAGTGTCTAACCAGACCTGTTCGTCTTGCAGATCCAGAATGTGCAAAGTCAGGACACGGGTCTCGTAATCGAAGCCGGACCAGACAGTACCTGGGGTGTAGGTAATGATGCACGCCAAGGCTGCCAGACCATGTGGGTCAGTCAGTTGCAACGGAATGGCCAGAAAGCCCGGACGAGGTGCTTTGCTGCCTTTCAGAACCAGATGGCCAACGGCAATATTGGACAGCACAATGTCCCAGGCCACTTGGCAAATCAGTTTCAAGGCCAGAAAGGGGTGGCGGATGCTGGCCTTAACCGGACGAAATGGAATGGCTGCCAAGCTCAGGGCGATAGCCAGGAACAGGCCCAGCACCACGTAACCGGCCGAGAGCGAGTCGTTCAGCAGCAGCCACAGACCAAGCAGCAGCAAGGGCAGGAAAAGATGTTTGGTATAGCGTCGCATCAGAATCACTCCGCTTGAACAGAACGTAGCGGGTTCTGCCGCAGGACGGACCCTATATAAATACGGGGTTCGTCCAGTTGCTGGGCTGTTTGTTCCAGGTAGGTGGTGATCGGGCCGGCATACCAGCTCAAGATCCCGCAAGCCACAATAATGCTGGCAATGGGAGCAGCTTCGATCAGCTTCAGGCGGGGAATCGTCAGGGAACTATTGCTCCAGAACAGACGAATGCCCACACGTACCATGGCGATCAAACCGGCTACGCCGGAAATCAGCACGGCAGCGGTCAGAATCCAGGCGTTTAGAGGTTCTGGCGATTGGCCCGAGGCTTTCAGCGCGGCTGTCAGCAAGGACAGCTTGGCCACAAAACCGGACAGTGGTGGCAGGCCCACAATCAGCAAGGCGCAGGCAATAAAGGACATGCCCAGGAACACCATCACGCCAGGGATAGCCACACCTACCACGTCATCGCTATTGTCTTCGGACTCCGGGTCGTCCAGGTCAAAGACCTCCTGAGTGACGGCCAGCAGGTCGGCACCAAAAGGTTTGGTACGGCTAACCAGTTCCAGCAGCAGGAAGAAAGCACCCAAGGCCAGAACGCTGCTGAGCATGTAGTACAGGGCAGGGCCGGTCAGGATGACGCCGGGCATGCCCAAGGCGGCCAGTAAGGTGCCGGAGGACACGATGATGCAATAACTGGCCAGTCGTTCGGGTTGCTGTGCGGCCATGACACCAATAGCGCCGAAGGCCAGCGTGGCGATCCCGGCGGGGAACATCCAGGCCACGCCAAAGGCGGCAGGTGCCCCCGTAGGCAGTAGCAAGGAACCGATACGCAGCAGTGCGTAAATACCCACTTTGGTCATGATCGCAAACATGGCAGCGACCGGTGCACTGGCATTGCCATAGGCATTGGGTAGCCACAAGTTCAAGGGCCAGGCGGCGGCCTTGATCAGAAAGGCAATCCCCAGAATGGCCATGGCCGATTCAAATACCAGACGATCCGAATCCGGCATGGAGCCAGCACGCAGAGCCAGATCAGCCATGTTCAGGGTGCCGGTGACACCGTAAACCAAGGCGATGGCAATCAGCAGCAAGAAGGAGGAGATCAGGTTGACGGCAATGTAATGCAGGCCGGCACTGACGCGGGCCGCGCCCGAACCGTGCAGCATTAGACCATAGGATGCTGCCAACAGAACCTCAAAGAACACAAACAGGTTGAACAGGTCGCCGGTCAGGAACGCGCCGTTCAGGCCCATCAAGAGCAGCTGGAACAAGGAGTGGAAATGCACCCCCACGCGATCCCAGCGTGCTAGCGAATAGAACCAGCAGCAAAAGGCCAGCACATTGGTCAGCACCAGCAAGAAGGCGGCCAGCCGGTCCACGACCAGCACAATCCCGAAGGGAGCGGGCCAGTCACCGAGCAGGTACACACCGACGGACTGCGGCCAGATCGGATCCAGTGTGCCATCGGCCAGCAACAGCAGGTAGACCGCACAGAACAGTTGAGCCAATAAGGAGCTGAAAGCGATCAGCAGCTTGTAGTGACGGCGCTTGTCGCGCAGCATCACCATCAGGGCCGCGGCCATCATGGGGATGGCAACGGGCAATACGGGCAAGTGTTGGTTGAGTAGACTCACAGATCGTCTTCCTCGCGGCCATCAACGTGGTCGGTGCCGCTCAGGCCGCGGTTGGCCAGAATGACGACCAGAAACAAGGCGGTAGTGGCAAAACCAATCACAATTGCGGTCAGTACCAGTGCTTGTGGCAAAGGATCGGCGTAGCTGGCGCCCAGCTCGCTGCTATTGATCACGGGTGCAGCACTGATTTTGAGTCGCCCCATACTAAAGATGAACAGGTTCACGGCATAGGAGACCAGGGCCAGTCCCATGATGACCTGAAAGGTACGCGGGCGCAGCAGGAGCCAGACGCCCGAGCCCGCCAGCACACCAATCGCAATTGAAAGCACGATTTCCATTATTTATTCTCCATCCCGGATGCAGCGTTCGAGGCGGATTGCAGCGACGGCAGTTTGCGATAAAAACGTAGGGACTGGTGGGCCAGCGCGACCAGAATCAGGATGGTGGAACCAATCACCAGCATGAATACACCAATGTCAAAGATCAGTGCGCTGGAAGTATGCACGTCGCCCACCAGGGGCAGGTGCAGATCCCAGCTTTGGGCAGACAGGAAGGGCTTGTTGAAGGCCCAGACCAGCATGGCAGCCACTCCGGCTGTCAGCAGACCCAAGCCAATCCAGGTTTGAGGCTGAATCAGAGGGCGGGACTCCATCCACACCACGCCGCTAACCATGTATTGCAGGATAATGCCGGTTGCCATGATCAGGCCGCCCACAAAACCGCCACCGGGCAGGTTGTGCCCACGCAGCAAGAAGTACAGGGCGATCAGCGTGGAGATAGGCAGCAACAGCCGCAGCAAGACAGCTGGAATCTGCATGATGCCTTCTGGCAACGGTGTCTTGGGGTCCGGTTCCACAAAGACGGCTTCGCGGCTGTCCTTGACGTTCTGGCGACGGGCCAGAGGCTGGGCGATGGCTTCGATCGGTGGACGGAAGCGTCGCAGCAGCGCAAAGACCGTTAGGGCCACAATGCCCAGCACCACGATTTCACCAAAGGTATCGAAGCCGCGGAAGTCCACCAGAATCACGTTCACCACGTTCGCGCCACCGCCCAGGGGCAGGGCCTTCTCGACAAAGAAGGGCGAGATGCCGCTGGGGTGAGGGCGTGTCATCATGGCGTAGGCCAGAGCGGCAATACCGCAACCGGCCAGAATGGCAATAATCAAGTCGCGGCTACGGCGGAAAAGGGCGCGACCACTATTGTCTTGGCCGCCAGGCATATCACTGACGCGTTGCGGCAACCAGCGCAGGCCCAGCAAAATCAGCACAACGGTGACCACTTCCACCGCCAACTGGGTCAGCGCCAGGTCAGGGGCGGAAAGCCAGGCAAAGGTCAGGCTGGTAACCAGTCCAGCGCCACCAGATAGCAGCAGGGAGGCCGGGCGGTGGAACTTGGCTTGACGAGCCGCACCAATCGCGCAGGCAATTCCGACGGCCCACATCAGGGCAAAGAAGGGGTCGATGGGGGTGGAAATAGTGGACTTGAACCAGTTGCCGCGAACCAGAGGCAGGGCAGCAACACAGATTGTGGCCACAATAATCAGCAAGGTCTGACGCTGCAAGCGTGGCGAGTAAAGCTTGCCCACGGCCCAGTTGGCTGCCACTTCCAGATACTCCATGGCCAGCTCAAAGAAGCGTCGGCCATCAGCACGGGTCAGCAAAGGCGTACGGCCTTGGCGGTTCCTGTAGAAGCGGTTGATGATCAGAACGAAGATCACACCCATGCCTGTTGCGACCAGACTCATGATCAGGGGCAGGTTGAAACCATGCCAGACGGCCAGGTCGTACTGGGGCATTTCTGCACCCAAGATGGCGCTAGCTGCAGTATGCAAGAAGGGGCCAAAAGTCAGGCTGGGAATAATGCCGACCAAGAGACAGGTCAGTACCAGAATCGCGCTGGGGATCAACATGCGGCGAGGCGGCTCGTGTGGCTCGCGGGGCAAGTCCTTGGCGACGGGGCCAAAAAACACCTGTGCAATAAAGCGCAAGGAGTAGGCCACGCTGAAGGAGCCCGCAATTACGGCCACCACGGGCAGAGCATATTCCCAGGTGTTGCCATTGCTGGCCAGAATGGTCTCGGCAAAGAACATTTCTTTGGAGATGAAGCCATTCAATAGGGGCACACCGGCCATGGCAGCCGCCGCAACGGTAGCCAAGGTGGCAGTCAAGGGCATGGCGTGGCGCAAACCGGAAAGCCGGTTCAGGTTACGGGTACCGGTCTCGTGGTCCACGATACCGGCAGCCATGAACAGGGAGGCCTTGAACGTCGCGTGATTCATCATGTGAAACAGCGCCGCGACCAGAGCCAGTGGGCTGTTCAGGCCCAACAGCAAGGTAATCAGACCCAGGTGACTGATGGTGGAATAGGCCAGTACGCCCTTCATGTCGCGCTGGAACATGGCCACATAAGCCCCCAGCGTCAGGGAACACAGGCCAGCGCCGCCAATAATGACAGCCCATTCCGTGGTGCCCGACAGGGCAGGCCACAGGCGCGCCAGCAGGAATACCCCGGCCTTGACCATGGTGGCCGAGTGCAAATAGGCGGACACAGGTGTGGGGGCAGCCATGGCGTGAGGCAGCCAGATATGGAAGGGAAACTGCGCGCTTTTAGTGAGTGCACCCAAGGCAATCAGGATCAGCATCCCGGTATACCAGGGGTGATTGCGAATCTGCTCGCCCGACTCCAGTACCACACTCAGGTCGTAACTGCCGGCAGCCTGGCCCAGCATGAGCACGCCCGCCAGCAAGCAGAAACCGCCGGTTCCCGTAATGATCAGCGACATACGCGCACCCCGTCGCGCATCCATGCGGTGATACCAATAGGCAATCAGCATGAAGGAGGACAGACTGGTCAGCTCCCAGAACACGACCAACTGGATCAGATTGCCCGACAGCACCACCCCCAGCATCGAGCCCATAAAGGCTTGCAGAAAGGAGAAAAAACGTCGGACCGGATCCTGGGCGGACAGGTAATAGTGCGCATAAAGGGCGATCAAGGCCCCCATGGCGGTAATGATGATACTGAAAAGCCAGGCATAGCCGTCCATGCGCAGCTTGAAGGTCAAGCCATGGGCGGGTATCCAGGAGCGTGACGACTCCAGCACCTCTCCGCGAGCAATGTCCGGATAGGCGTAGAGAGTGAGTAAGGCGCACGTAACGGCGACAGCGCCTGCAAGAGATGCCTGGAGTTTGCGAGAGTTCGCGGGCATCAGGGAAGATAGCAAGCTACCAATAAACGGTAGAGCTAGGATCACGAGCAAATACATCTGACTCCAACAGGCGGTAATTTAGGCGGCTAGCGCTTAATAATACGATATATGAAGCTAAATTCAGCCCAACAGCAATAAAAAAAGCGTTTTTTTAGTTATTGCGGCCTTGATGCAGGTCAAGCGCATGCTTGAGGTTTTCTCTCACAATGAATGCTTGACTAGAAGAAACAGGTCTCGTGCAGGAGGACCCTTTATGCCGCAAACACTGGAAGCATCGGATGCCAGCGCCCCCACCGCGCCGGATATCGAAATCTCTGAAGCCCTGATCCGGCGTTTTGATCGTTCCGGGCCTCGCTATACCTCCTATCCCACTGCAGATCGTTTTTTTCAGGACTTTCCTGCTCAGCCTTATATTCACGAATTATCGCGGCGCGCCTTGAGCAGCAGTAATCCGCCTCTGTCGGTTTACCTGCATATTCCGTTTTGTCAGTCGCTTTGCTACTTCTGTGCCTGCAACAAGATCATCACTCAGGATCGTAGCAAGAGCGAGCAGTACCTGGATTACCTGCTGCGCGAAATTGATATGGTCACCCAATATATGGGTGAAGACCGGCGCACCGAACAACTGCATTTGGGCGGCGGCTCGCCCACTTTCCTGGACAATGAACAGTTGGCCCGCTTGATGGCCAAGCTCAAGGAGCAGTTCGCGTTCACGGACGATGCCGAACTGGGCATCGAGATCGACCCGCGTACCTTGGCGGAAGGCACGCTCCAGAACTTGGCGGCTCTGGGTTTTAACCGTACCAGCTTCGGGGTGCAGGATTTTGACCCCAATGTGCAAAAAGCGATCAACCGTATTCAGCCCTTCGAAATGGTCAAACGCGCCATTGAAGAAAGCCGGGCTGCCGGTTTCCAGTCCATCAACACGGACCTGATCTACGGTCTGCCTTTGCAGACCCTGGAAAGCTTTGCCATCACCATTGACTCCTTGGTGCAACTGCGACCAGATCGCATCGCTCTGTATAACTACGCGCACTTGCCAACACGCTTCAAGGCTCAGCGTTTAATCAATGAAGAAGAGCTGCCCGATGCCGATCAGCGTCTGCAACTGTTCTTGATGTCTTCGCAGCGTCTGCTGGATGCAGGCTATGTCTATATCGGTCTGGACCACTTTGCCTTGCCGACCGACGAGCTGAATCTGGCCCGTCTGGACGGCAGCCTGCACCGCAACTTCCAGGGCTACACCACCCGCGCAGCCTGTGATCTGGTCTCTTTTGGCGTGTCGTCCATTGGTCAGGTGGGCACCATGCATGTGCAAAATGCCCGCAGCCTGCGCAATTACTACGCCGATATAGACCGGGGGCGTTTGCCTATCGAGCGGGGTATTGTGATGCAGCAGGATGATCGCCTGCGGGCGGAAGTCATCATGCATTTGATGTGCAGCATGCCAGTGCCTATCTTGCGTCTGGAAGCGCGTTACGGCATTGATTTTGCCAGCTACTTCTCTGCCGAGCTGCAAGAGCTCAACAGCTATGCCGACGCTGGCTTGCTGACAGTCGATGCCCAATCCATCCAGGTTCTGCCCAAAGGTCGTTTGTTTGTGCGCGCCTACAGCATGGTGTTCGACAAGTACTTGAGCCAGGAAAGCGGTGCGCGCTATTCCCGTCTGATTTAACACAGTGGCCGTCCTTGCAGACGGCCACGATTCTATTGCCCTGTTTCTGGTCCCGACGTGGCCGGCAGGTTCTTGCATCAACCTAAGGTATTAACATCGTGCTAAAGACGGATTTACGTCTCATGTCCCTGAAGGGAAAACTGCTTTTGCCTATTGTTCAAGGCGGCATGGGAGTCGGTATTTCGGCGTCCCGGCTGGCCGGTACTGTGGCCGCATTGGGCGGGCTGGGGACGATCTCCAGCGTGGATTTACGGCGTCATCACGAAGACCTGATGGACAGCACCCAGGGTGATGTCGAAAAAGGCGTGGTCGATGCAGCCAATTTGCAGGCCCTGGACCGCGAGATCAATCGTGCCCGAGAGCGTTCTGGTGGCAACGGTGGCATCGCCGTCAATATCATGAAGGCTGTCTCGCAGTATCCCGAGTATGTGCGTCAATCTTGCGAAAGCGGGGCAGATGCCGTGGTGGTGGGCGCTGGCCTGCCGCTGGATTTGCCTGAGCTGGTTCAGGATCATCCCAAAGTTGCCTTGATTCCAATCTTGTCGGATGTGCGCGGCGTCACTTTACTGGTGAAGAAATGGCTGCGCCGCAAGCGTTTGCCGGATGCAGTCGTTCTGGAAAATCCCCGTTTTGCCGCAGGCCACCTGGGGGCCGCCGATGACCAATCCTTGAACAAACCTGAATATGCTTTCCAGCGCGTTCTGGAAGGCTGCCGCGCCTTGTTTCGCGAGTTGGGCCTGGAGGCCGAGCGTATTCCCTTGATCGCTGCAGGCGGGATTCACCGTCCTGAACAACTGCGTCAATTAATGGATTGGGGTGCAGATGGTGTGCAAATGGGCACTGCCTTTGCCGTCACTGAAGAAGGTGATGCGCATGAGAACTTCAAGCGCGTGTTGCTGGATGCCGAGCCCAAGGACATCGTGACCTTTATGAGCGTGGCCGGACTGCCTGCCCGTGCCGTGCGTACGCCCTGGCTGGATGCTTACCTGCATAAAGAGCAAAAGCTGCAATCGGTGGCACGCGAGCGTGCTTGCACGGAAGGTTTTGACTGCCTGGCGCATTGCGGCTTGCGCGATGGCGTGCAACGCCATGGTCAGTTTTGCATTGACCGTCAGCTGGCCTATGCCCTGAAAGGTGATGTACAGCGCGGTCTGTTCTTCCGTAGTTCCGAAGCCTTGCCTTTTGGCAAAGCCATGAAATCGGTGCGCGAGCTGATGGACTATATGTTGAATGGCCGCAGCAAAACGCCGGGCGTGGTTCCTGCGGCCTAAACGGGATCAAGGGCTTAGCCCTTGATTTCGCGGATCAAGCCTTCCTCACCGCCATCAATGGTGTGGACGGCTTCCTTCCTTTGTGTTTCCAGTGCCAGGCGGCGGGCAATTTCATAGCATTCTTCAATATGCTGGTTGCCGACTTTGCGCAGCACTACAAAGCTGATGGAAGCGGAAATGGCGCTGCCTATCAAAGGCACATATTTGGCGCCGTATTTCCCGGCCAGTTTCTTCGCTCCCAGACGCACCAGAATATTGACCACGCGATCTGTAGTCAGCACGCGTCCCACCCTGCCCAGGCCCATACTGGTTCCCCCCACGACCACCAGCTTTTTCAGCTCCGGGCTCAGGGCATCCACATCGTTGGCCGTCAAGCCGAAGCGCGCATTGATGATGGGGATGACTTTCATCAGAATCGCCACATCCGTACCCACATCCACACCAGGGATGGGCACCACGGCTGCCGCTGCTGACAGCAGAGCGCGCCGACTGATTAGTTTGCGACATTCCTCGCGGGTTTTATCCAGTTCCTGCAGTGTCATCGTGCTCATGTGTCTGTCCTGAAATCTAAGCGGATTGATCGTGCAAGCCTTAACGCATATGGGGCGAGTACCGTGCTTTTCCAGTGACTGCCTGGGCAATTATGTTTCTTATCGTAGTGGATGCCGCCAGTTTGGGGAAAAAAGCAGGGTATTGGTCGCATTTGAAATTTTTTCTTTCAAATGCCATGAATGCTTCTACAAACGGGTGTCGTGAACAATTAAAGTCCGGTGTCTTTTTCTGTTGCACTTGGTGGCATTCTTTATGCGCTTTCGGGGCTATTCAGACACGCTCAGAGGGTCTGATTTCTATTAAACTGGCGCCGAAAATAGCACATTCCATAGGGGAAGAACGATGCATCGCCAGTCTTTGCTGGGTTTGATGTTCTTGCTGGGTGTCAGTAGCGCCCAAGCCATTACGATAAGCAGTTTCTCGCCCCAAGGGGCGACATCGGATTTGCGGGATGTCAAAGTCACCTTTGCCACACCCGCAGTTCATTTTGGGGATTCGCAATTGCCTGCACCCGTTCAGGTGCAGTGTGATGATCCTTCGGTAGTCGGTCAGGGCCGTTGGCTTGATTCGCGCCGCTGGATTTATGAATTCGACGAGCGTCCAGGACCAGGCTTGAGTTGTACGGCCGTCGTGTCCAAAAGTTTTCGCAGCATCAATAATGAAGCGATTAGCGGACCGGCTCAATATCGTTTTAATTCAGGCGGCGCCATTCTGGAAAGCAACCGCCCGTATTACAACATTATTGATGAAGACCAGGTCTTTCTATTCAGCTTCAATGCGCCGGTTAATAGCGCCTCTTTAGTCAAGAACGGCTATTGCCGGGTAGAGGGTATTGGCGAGCGTATTGGCTTGAAAGCCATTGAGGGTGCCGAGCGCGACGCCATGGTTCGCGCCGAGTTCTATGTGGACGAGGTAGACGACCGATACCAGGCCGTCCAGTGTGCGCGTCCCCTGCCAGCGGATGCCAGCGTGTCGGTGGTGCTGGAGCCGGGCATCATGACGCAGATTGAGAATCGCAAGGGCGTCCCTAATACGGACCGCTATACCTACGATTACAACGTGCGCCCCGAGTTTACCGCCTCGCTCACTTGCATGCGTGAGCGCGCAGAAGCGCCTTGCACGCCGGTTGGCAGCTTCGGTGTTCAGTTCTCCGCGCCTGTCGCGTACGAGTACTTGAGCCAGATTCGTTTGGAAGCCGGCAAGCAGGTTTGGGAACCCAAGTCTGATAGCGACGAGGCATGGCAGGATCGTGGGCCTGGCCAGTACGTGCGTTTCGAGGGTCCTTTCCCTGAAAACGCCAAGCTGACGGTCAAGATTCCGGACAGCCTGACGGACGACGCAGGTCGCCGCCTGAAGAACCCGCAAGTGCTGAGCAACGGCATGAGCACCACGACCTATCCGCCGCTGGTGAAGTTTGCGGTGGAGCCTTTCGGGATTGTGGAGCGTTTCGGCCATGCTGATCGTGACGGATCGGACGATTCCGATCCGCCAGCCATTGGCTTGAGCCTGCGTAATGTCGAAGCCAATCTGACAACTCAGCAAATGCTGGTGTCCGCCGGTCAGGTGGGGGCTCTTGCCGTGAAGGACGACAAGGAAGTTCTGACCTGGTTCTCCCGTCTGCGCCAGCTGAACTATTCCTGGTCGGTCACCCCCGACTATCTGAAGACCATGATGGGCAGTGACTTCCATGTCACCGCTCCTTTGAATGAGAACGGCTACCTGGATCTGCGTGCCCAGCCCCTGTTGCAAGGCAAGGATCTGAAGAAGCTGGACTTGCCCGGCATGGATCAAAAAGGCGAGCGTCCTTTTGAGATGATTGGCGTGCCGCTGAAAGAGCCTGGTTTCCATGTGCTGGAAGTCGCTTCTCCACGTCTGGGAGCTTCCTTGCTGGAGGCGGCCGGTACCATGTACGTGCGTAGCTCTGTGCTGGTGACCAACCTGGGTGTGCATATCAAGAAAGGTGGTGACGATTTGCTGGTCTGGGTAACGACACTGGATGATGCCAAAGTCGTGCCCGGCGCGAAAATTCGCGTGATGAACTGCCGTGGTGAAGAGCTGCTGCAAGGTGAAGCAGACGAGAATGGGATGTTCCATCACCCGCAGGCGGTGTCCAGCCCGGATTACTGCCAGGAAACCAGCTTGTCCGGTTTGTTCGTGACGGCGCGAATCGACAAGAACAACCCCATGGCTCGTGGTAAAGATGATTTCAGCTTTGCCTTGAGCGAGTGGAATTCGGGTATCGAGCCTTGGCGCTTCAATGTGCCTTACAACTGGGGCGGTCGCGATGAGGCCATTGCTCACACTGTGATGGATCGCAATCTGTTCCGTGCGGGTGAAGTGGCCCATATGAAACACTATGTACGCGAACGCGTACGTGACGGTTTCAAGGCTCCAGCTCGCTATCCCGACACCATGATTGTCGAGCACGATGGCAGCGGCAAGCGAATTGAGCTGCCCTTGAAGTGGCAAAAGACAGCGGCAGGCAGCGTATTTGCTCTGACCGACTGGAAAATCCCCAAGGACGCCGAGCTGGGTGTGTATCGCTTGCGAACCGAAGGCGAGGATCAGTACTTCAACTTCGGCGAGTTCCGCGTAGAGCAGTTCAAGTTGCCTGTGTTGGGCGGCAGTATCAAGCTGGGTGACGGTCAGGATCGTCCTTATCTGGTCAAACCCAAAGAACTGCAGGCCGACCTGCAGTTGCAGTATCTGTCTGGTGGCCCGGCTGATTACTTGCCGGTTCAGTTGTCGGCGGTTGTCCGCTCGGCAGGAACGTCCTTCAGCGCCTATGACGATTTCAGCTTTATCCCTCCCGAGAAGGTTGAACAGTCTGATGTCTCGGACTCCCGTGTTTTCCTGAACAAGAAGCGCTTTCAGCTGGATGCACAGGGTGGTTTGCGTGCCACGCTGGATGAGTTGCCTGCGGTGGATCGTCCTTCCGAATTTCTGGTAGAAGCCACTTTTGCCGATCCGAACGGTGAAATTCAAACCTTGACCCAAACCGTGTCCGTATGGCCGGCCGATGTAGTGGTGGGTCTGCGTGCAGGTAGCTGGTTGGCAGCCGGTTCGTCCACCAAGCTCTCGGCTATCGCGGTGAGCCCGGACGGCAAGCCACTGAAAAACGTGCCTGTGCGTATTGAGGCGGCCAATGTGCAGCGTTTCTCGATCCGCAAGCGTATGGTGGGTGGCTTCTACAGCTACGACAATCAGGAGCAGCGCGAAGACCTGGGCACGATCTGCGAAGGTCGCAGCGACGATCAGGGTCTGGTGCAGTGTGATGTGAAACTGGAGAAGGGCGGTCAGGTCGAGCTGCGTGCCATTGCACGCGATGGCGAAGGCCGTGAGTCCGTTGCTGCCAGCACCGTCTGGGTCAGTGGCTCCGGTTACCTATGGTTCGGTGGTCAGAACGATGACCGTATCGATGTGATTCCTGCGAAGAAAGTTTGGGCTCCTGGCGAGACAGCGGAGTTCCAGGTGCGCATGCCTTTCCGCGAGGCCACGGCCCTGGTGTCGGTGGAGCGTGAAGGCGTCTTGCAGGCTCAAGTGGTTCAGCTGGAAGGCGACAGCCCTAACGTCAGCCTGGAGATCAAGCCCGAATGGGGGCCGAACGTTTACGTGTCCGTGCTGGTTCTGCGTGGCCGTCTGCGTGAAGTGCCTTGGTACTCTTTCTTTAGCTGGGGCTGGAGTCAGCCTCTGACTTGGTACAAAGCCTACTCGGAAGGCGGTGGTGAATTTGTTGCCCCGACAACTACCGTGGACTTGTCCAAGCCTAGCTATCGTTTTGGTCTGGCCAGCATTGAAGTCAGCAGCCAGCAAGATGCGCTGGATGTGAAGGTAACGACGGATCGCAGCCAGTACGCGATTCGTGAGCAGGCCAAGGTTGATATTCAGGTCCTCAAGTCCGATGGCACACCGGCAGCCGGTGCGTCCGTGGCCTTGGCGGCTGTGGATCAGGCCTTGCTGGAACTGAGCCCGAACAATAGCTGGAACCTGCTCAACGCCATGCGTGCCTTGCGCGGCTACAACGTGCAGACCGCCACGGCGCAATCTGAAATCGTGGGTCGTCGTCACTACGGTCGCAAGGCTGTCGCAGCGGGTGGTGGCGGTGGCAAGAGCCCCACTCGTGAATTGCTGGATACTTTGCTGCTGTGGAAAGGCAATGTGGAGCTGGACGCACAAGGTCGCGCAACGGTGACCGTGCCGCTGAAAGACTCCCTGACCCAATACCGGATTGTGGCCGTCGCCGATCTGGCGGGCGACCGCTTTGGTAGTGGTTCGGCTCAGATCGTCACAACGCAAGACCTGCAAATCATTTCCGGTTTGCCAGCCATTGCTCGTGAGGGTGATGATTACCAGGCCCAAGTGACGCTGCGTAACAGCAGCCCACGTGCCATGACCGTGAAGGTGCAGGCGCAGTACCGTGGTAAAGGCTTGCCCTCGGCGGCCTTGCCAGAGCAAACCGTTGAGCTGGCTTCGGGCTCGGCTAAAGTGGTTTCCTGGCCCATGTCGGTTCCACTGTCCAGTGGTTCGGCCGATTCGCACCAGATGGAGTGGACGGTGGATGCACAGGAAGTTCAGCAGTCCGGTGCCACGGGCAAGGCTGCCAAAGACAGCCTTGCAATCAAGCAGGAAGTCTTTACCGCGACCCCCGTTACGGTTCAGCAGGGAACACTGGTTGCTGTAGGAATGGATGAGCCATTGAACATGTCGGTGCAAGCACCGGCCGGTGCCTTGAAGAACGAACAAGGCGTGGTTCAAGGTGGTCTGCAAATGTTGTTCCGTTCCTCCTTGGGTGGCGGTATGGAAGGGGTGCGTGCCTGGTTTGAACGCTATCCTTACAGCTGCTTTGAACAGCAAGCCTCACGTTACATGGGCCTGCGTTCCGAAGAGGCGTGGGCTGGCCTGATGCAGCGCATGCCGTCTTATATGGACGAGAATGGTTTGTTGCGTTACTTCCCCAGTAGCTATGGGTGGGGTAGCCGCGTGTTGACCAGCTACATCCTGGATATCAGCTACATTGCGGAATCCATGGGCCTGAACTACCCCATCCCGGACGGCTTCCGCAACGAGATGCTGCAAGCGCTGGAAAACGTGGTGAATGGTCGTATCCCGAGCATGCAAACGGTCTCTCGCCAAGAGCGGGATCTCGAAGTGATTCGTGCGACGGCCGTGCTGGCCAAGTACGGCCGTGCTCGCGTCAACATGCTGGATTCGGTGGAACTGAACCTGCAAAGCTGGCCTACTGAAATCCTGCTGGCCTGGGTGGATCTGACTCAGCGTTTGCCGGGCATCAAGAAAGCCGAGCAGACACGTAAAGAAGCCATGAATCTGATTCAGGCACGTCTGGTCAGCCGTGGTACCCGTCTGGTCTTTGGTGAGGATGCGCTTAACGGCAGCCCATGGGCCATGACCAGCCGCGTGACCAACCAGGCTCGCCTGATGCTGCTGGCCAATGAAATGTCGGACTGGACCGAGGACATGCCTCGTCTGGCCCAAGGTCTGTTGGCGGAGCAGCAACGTGGTGCATGGCGCATGACCACTGAAAATCTCTTGGGTAGTTTGGCTATAGAACAGTTCAGCCGTCATCACGAACAGAACCCTAGCGGTCAGTCCATGGTGATTCTGGGCTCGGAAAGTGCCCAGGTGGTGGATTGGGACATGCTCAAACCTGACGGTCAGGGTGTGCGCTCTTCCAAAATTGATGTGCCGTGGCGCGGCGATCAGGCCGATAACCTGAGCGTTGAGCAAATGGGTGAGGGCAAGGCCTGGATCGAAGTTCGCTCCCTGGCTGCGGTGCCCGTGACCAAGCCTATTGCGGCTGGTTTGAGCATGGAGCGTCACATCGAAGCCGTGGAGCAGGCCAAACCCGGTGTATGGAGTCGTGGCGACATCATGCGCGTGAAGATCAAGGTCAAGGCTCAAGGTCAGGCAAGCTGGGTGGTGGTGTCGGACCCGATTCCTGCCGGTGCCACTATCCTGGGCAGCGGCCTGGGTCGCGATTCTGCCATGGCAACGGCCGGTGAAGAGCAGTCCGGTCATTGGCCCAGCTTTGTCGAACGCCGCTTTGATGGCTACCGTGCTTACTACGAGCGCTTTGAAGAAGGCACGACCGAAGTCAGCTACACGGTGCGTCTGAATACAGTGGGTCAGTTCGTGCTGCCAGCCAGCCGTGCTGAAGCCCTGTACGAGCCCGACGTGTTTGCTGTCTGGCCTAACGAGCAAGTTCTGGAAGTTGTGGATGCACCAGCAAATTAAAGCAGGACTGCTGGTGTTGGGACTGGCCCTGTGGGCCAGTCCCGGGCAGGCCATGCCCAGCTACAAGGAAGTTCGGCAAGCCTACCGATCGTCCGATGTGCAGGTCCTGGATCGTCAGGGCCAGCTTGTCCAGCGAGTCCGTCTGGACTTTCGTCAACGGCGCGGCGATTGGGTCGCGCTGGAGCAAATTTCTCCGGCCTTGCAAATGGCGGTCCTGGTGTCTGAAGACCGCCGTTTTGAATCTCACGGTGGGGTGGACTGGTTATCAGTGGGCTCCGCCGCGTGGGATGGCCTGTTTGCCGGACGCAGTCGCGGTGCTTCTACGATTACCATGCAGCTGGCCGGCCTGATGGATCAGGATCTGATCGGTGGTCGAGGTGGACGCTCGGTCTGGCAAAAGCTGGATCAGGTGGTGGCCGCCCAGTCGCTGGAAGACACCTGGGCCAAGCCGGAAATTCTGGAAGCCTATCTGAATCAGGTGGCTTTTCGGGGTGAGCTGGTCGGGGTGGACGCGATGGCGCGTACCTTGTTTCAAAAGCAGGCCGCTGCGCTGGATGCACGCGAATCTGCCATTGCCGCAGTTTTGCTGCGCGGCCCCAATGCCTCGGCCTTGATGGTCGAGCGCCGGGCGTGTACGACCCTGCAAGAGATGGGACGTGCCGAACTATGTCGAGAATTAAGTAATCTGGTGCCGGTGGCTTTGCGCCGGGCCGGACAGGCCCCTTTGGGGCAAGCCCAACTGGCCCCTCATTTTGCCCGTTGGGTTCTGGATCAGAATCCTGAAATCAAGGCCGGTGACAGTATTCGTACGACCTTGGATACGCGCCTGCAAACTCAAGTGCAAGCCAGTATGCGGCGCCACTTGCTGGATCTGCGCACCGCACGTGTTCAGGATTCTGCGGTGGTGGTGCTGGATAACCATAGCGGACAGGTCCTGGCCTATGTGGGTTCCAGTGGCGATCTGTCCGAGGCGGCCGAGGTAGACCATGCCCGTTCCTTGCGGCAAGCCGGTTCCACGCTCAAGCCTTTTTTGTATGAGATGGCGATTGAAAAGCGCCTGTTGACCGCCGCATCCTTGCTGGAGGATTCGCCGCTGAATCTGTCCACCGGCAATGGTCTGTATATCCCGCAAAACTACGATAAGCAGTTTGTGGGCTGGGTCAGTGCGCGCAATGCTCTGGCTTCTTCCCTGAACATTCCTGCTGTGCGTGTGCTGACCATGCTGGGGCCTGCCAACTTGGTGGATCGCCTGCGTGCACTGGGCCTGAATCTGCGCCAGGATGGCGATTTCTATGGGTATAGCCTGGCTTTGGGCAGCGCCGATGTCACCTTGCTGGAACTGACCAATGCTTACCGTGCACTGGCCAATTTGGGCCAGACGCAAGCCGTGCAAACACGTATGGATCAGCAATCCGCTCCCTTTCATTCTGTGATGGATGAGGGGGCCAGCTGGATTGTGGGTGATATGTTGTCGGACCGTCAGGCTCGGGTGCTGACCTTTGGATTGGACAGTGCCTTGAGTACACCATTTTGGAGTGCGGTTAAAACCGGGACCAGTAAAGACATGCGTGACAACTGGGCCCTGGGTTGGACAGAGCACTATACCGTTGGCGTTTGGGTGGGAAATAGTGCTGGCCAAAGTATGCAAGATGTATCAGGTGTCAGCGGGGCAGCCCCGATCTGGCACGAGGTGATTTCGCTCTTGAACCAGCGTCGCCCCGGTCGTCAAACGGCCATGCCTGCACAGGTGCAGGTGCGGCAGATTGAGTTTGTACCCGCCATGGAGCCTGGCCGGGAAGAGTTTTTTGTTGATGGCACACAGACCGATCGTGTGGAATTAAGCGATGTGAATCTGGCCTATGCCGGCCCGGCCCGAATCCGCGAGCCGGTCAATGGCACCATTTTTGCGTTGGACCCGGATATTCCACCGCAAAACCAGCAGCTGCGATTGCTGGCCCAGGGACAGATTACCGAGCCCTTGGTGTGGTGGGTGCAGGGAGTAGAAGCAGGAAAGGGGGCGCAGCTGCGAATTCCATTAGTACCAGGCACGCTGCGCATTGAATTGAAAACCGAACAAGGTCGCTTGATGGATCAAGTCAGCGTACAAATTAGAGGTGCGCAAATGACAAGCTTTAACAAAGATTAACCGCTTGCACTTTTACATGACTGATACACTGCTATCCTTATTGATTCTTCGTAAAGAGAGGGGGAAACTTCACTATGATGACTTTACGCACGCTCGCTCGAATTTTGGCTCCTGTTGGCCTGGTCGCATTGGCCGCTTGTCAAACCGTTCAAGAAAAGCCGAGCGACAAAGCTGGCACCTCCAGCGCCGCAACGCAAACCACTCCCTCCACGCCTGCGACGGGTGCTCAGCAGCCTCAGGCTCAAGCTGGTGCCGAGCAGCAAGCTGCGCCTGTACAGATCTTCCTGGCTGATACTCAGGAACAAGCGGGTTGGGCACGTGTCGACGTGCAACCTAATGGTGTCTTGTTTGTGAATCCGCGTGCCGTGGTGGTGCGTGAGGATCTGGTTGGCGTGCAAGCCGGCACCAACGACAGCAAAGAAGGTTTGCTGGCTTTGGATCTGACTCCAGAGGCTGCTCAGCGTCTGCTGCAAGTTACCACTCAGTTCCCCAAAAAGCGTCTGGCTTTGGTCGTGGGTGACACCATGCTGGCTGCCCCTGCTTACGGTTCGCCCGTTAAAGATGGCCGTCTGATTTTCATGGTTGGTACGGAAGCTAACGCTTTGGCTGCTGCCCGCGCGATTGCCGGTCCACAGGCTACCCAGACCAACGGTAAGAAGTAAGCGCTGCTTGCTCGTCTGAATGCTGTCCTGGTCCTGGGTTTACCCATGCCCGGCTTTTTGAAAAACGCGGTGGGTGCGAACCCGCCGCTCTTGTTACTAACAGGAAAGTCGGTATGGTGACCCCGCCAGGCAGTCTCGCTTTTTATATTCTTTCTTTTCGGGTTCTGGTCGGCCTGCATGGGGCCGCGCTGCTGTTCGTCATGTTGATGGGCACCGGAGCAATTGGATCCGTTTTCGTCCCCGCTTTTTTGCGTCTGCCCTTGTTCGTTTTTCTGATGGGGCTGGTTTCGGCGTTTCTGGCCTTGTGCTGGAGTCACTGGACCTTGGCGTGGCACAGCTCTAAAGTAGGGCGACGCTGGGCCTGGATACCCGGTTTCTGTTCGGCCTTTTTTCTGGCCTTGAGTCTGGCTCTTTTTGTAATTGGCGTATGGGGTACCTTGGGCCTGGCCGATTTTGCCTACCAGCATAGCGAGTGGCTTACCTCCGGCCAGCAAGACTATGACGGTTTTGTCGTTCCCAATAATGACGAAGCCCAGCCCTACACCACGCCTTATCGGCAGCATCCTTAGCTTGCCTTCTACTTGAACGCTACGTTCAGACAGCAGCGATTCCAGCCTGCTGCGTAGAGTGTCGTTGTATTTTCTGCAATAGTCTCAATTCTTGCTCGCTTTTTTATCAGCCGCAGTCTTAAAATGTGCGCATTGCGTATATTTCATAAGCGAGAGCTGATATGGCCGTCTCCCAACAAGTTTTTTTGCGTGATGCAATGCGTCGCCTGAACCTGACTCGTGACGTTTTTGCGGCACGTATTGGGGTGAAGCGTCGTGCACTGGATACCTGGCTGCTGCCTGAAGGCTCTTTGGAGTCGCGGGCCATGCCCGAAGTGGTGCAGCGTTTTGTCACGGAAATCGTGGAAAACGAAGCCTTGCTGAGCAAGTATGCGCAAAGCGCACAGTCCGGTCCTTTGCGTGACCGTATCGCTACCGGCGGCAAGCATCAGCTCTTGTCCGTAGACCAGTTCACCCGCGAAACCGTGGAAGAACTGTGCAGTCTGGCCGATATCATGCAGCCCATCGCTCGCCGTCAAAAAGTGTCGCGCGTGCTGGAAGGGGCGGTGCTGGGTAACCTGTTTTTTGAAGCCTCCACCCGTACTCGCGTCAGCTTCGGCTCGGCCTTCTGCCGCCTGGGTGGTTCCGTGTGCGATACCACTGGCTTTACCTTTTCTTCCATGGCCAAAGGCGAATCCATTTACGACACCAGCCGCGTCATGAGCGGCTATGTGGATGCCATGGTGATTCGTCACCCTGAGCAAGGTTCGGTCGCGGAATTTGCGCGTGCCACCAACATTCCTGTGGTGAACGGTGGTGATGGTGCGGGTGAACACCCCAGCCAGGCGCTGCTGGATTTGTACACCATCAGCACTGAATTTTCCCGTCTGGGCAAATTGCTGGATGGTGCACATATCGCTCTGGTGGGTGACTTGAAGTATGGCCGTACCGTGCACTCCCTGATCAAGTTGCTGGGCATGTACCGTGGCCTGAAATTCACCCTGATTTCGCCCCCCGGCCTGGAAATGCCCGAGCACATTGTGGAGCAGGTGGCCAAGCAAGGTAAGCACGTCATCGAGCAAACGACGTCCTTGGAAAAGGGCTTGCCTGGTGTGGATGTTATTTACGCTACGCGTGTGCAGAAAGAGCGCTTCGAAGAAGGGCAGGACGGCAGCTTCACGGCCGACTTCCAGGTCAATAAAGCCATTATTGACCGTTGCTGCGGCCCCGATGTAATCGTGATGCACCCACTGCCACGCGATAGCCGCGAAGGTGCCCATGATTTGAGCGTGGATCTGAACCACGACCCTCGACTGGCCATCTTCCGTCAGGCTGACAATGGTATTCCCGTGCGTATGGCGATTTTTGCTGTGCTGCTGGGTGTGGAAACGCTGGTGCAGCATTCCATGCGCGATGTGACCTGGAATCCTCCTTCGCACATCGGCCCGGATGATGCGGTTTTCCACGGCATGTACTAAGTTGAGCAGGTGTCAGCGCTAAGTACACGCAAGCATTAAAAAAAACCGGGGCTCTGAATTAGAGCCCCGGTTTTTTTGTTCTTGAAACGTGTTTTATAAGCCTGCTGGGTGAGCAGACTTATAACGATATGCCAAGCTGAGCCATTTTTTGAAAGTGACGATTCAGCCCGGCAAATCTACTTTTACTTGGACGTAGGCATAGCGAATTCCGCACCCTTGGAGATGCTTTCAGGCCAGCGCTGCATGATGGATTTCTGGCGGGTGTAAAAGCGAACGCCTTCTTCACCGTAAGCGTGCATATCGCCAAACAGGCTCTTCTTCCAGCCACCAAAACCGTGCCAGGCCATTGGCACTGGAATTGGCACGTTGATGCCAACCATACCCACGTGGATGCGGCGGCCAAATTCACGGGCCACGTTACCGTCGCTGGTAAAGCACGCTACGCCGTTGCCGAACTGGTGCTTGTTGATCAGTTCAATGGCACTGGCCAGATCCGGTACGCGTACGCAGCACAGCACAGGGCCAAAAATTTCTTCTTGATACACACTCATGTCAGGGGTGACGTGATCGAACAGGGTGCCGCCCATCCAGAAGCCGTTCTCGCAACCTTCACCGGCTTTGGCGCCGTCAAATTCGCGACCGTCGACCAACAGTTTGGCGCCTTCCTGTACACCTTTGTCGATGCAGCTGCTGATGCGCTCGCGCGCTTGCTGTGTCACGATGGGGCCCATTTCGGCGGCGGCATTGGTGCCATTCAGAATTTTCAGGCTGCGAGTGCGTTCTTCCAGCTTGGGCAGGATGCGCTCGGCAGAGTCACCCACCAGCACGGCTACCGAAATGGCCATGCAACGCTCGCCAGCCGAGCCGTAGGCGGCACCGATCAGGGCGTCCACGGTCAGGTCGATGTCGGCATCCGGCATGACGACCAGGTGGTTCTTGGCACCGCCCAGGGCTTGCACGCGTTTGCCGCCGATGGCGCCCATTTCATAAATGCGGTTGGCAATCGGGGTGGAGCCCACGAAGGAGACGGCTTGCACGTCCTGGTGATTGACCAGCGCCTCAACCGCGTCTTTATCACCTTGCACCACGTTGAACACGCCATCGGGCAGACCGGCTTTTTTCAGCAGTTCGGCAATGAACAGGCTGGGGCTGGGGTCGATCGGGCTGGGTTTCAGCACAAAGGTGTTACCCGCGGCGATGGCAACGGGGAACATCCACATGGGCACCATGACAGGAAAGTTGAACGGGGTGATACCGGCCACCACACCCAAGGGCTGGCGCATGGTCCAGTTGTCGATATTGGTGCTGACCTGTTCGGTGAAATCGCCTTTGAGCAGTTGAGGAATGCCGCAAGCAAATTCCACAATTTCAATACCGCGGGTGACTTCGCCCATTGCATCGGACAGAACCTTGCCATGCTCGGCCGTAATCATGGCTGCCAGCTTTTCCTTGTTCTCGTTGAGCAAGGACAAAAAGTTGAACAGCACACGGGCGCGGCGTAGCGGTGGGGTGTCGGCCCAGGCGGGGAAAGCGGCCTGGGCGCTGGCCACAGCGGCGTCAATATCTTGCTGGCTACCCAGTTTGACTTTGGCGCTGACCTGGCCGGTGGCCGGGTTGTACACCGGTTGAGTACGTGTACCGGCGCCAGCCTGCTGGCCACCTCCGATGTAGTGAGCAATTTCGGGGGTGTTTAACTCTGTCATGGTGATGCTCCTGCTGGGATGAATTAAAACAAGGGGCGGTAGCCCGATCAGGCTGGGCTACCGCCAGAGTACCAAGTATCTAGTGAGAGACAGCGGCAATACCGACTGCAGTTTCAGCGCGGACCTGTTGGGCGTCAAAGCCATCCCGGTCTTCGCTGGCGCGGCGGCTGCTGTCCAGTTTCGATACAAAGTAAATCATGAAGAATGCCAAAGGCATGGAAATCAGGGTGGGGAAGTCGTAAGGGAATACGGCTTCGGAAAAGCCCAGAATGCGGACCCAGACGGCTGGCGACAGAATCACCAGGCCCAGGGCCACAAGCAGGCCGCTCAAACCGCCATAAATGGCACCACGAGTGGTCATCCCGCGCCAGTACATGGACATCAGCAAGACCGGGAAGTTGGCCGAGGCGGCAATACTGAAGGCCAGGGCAACCAGGAACGCCACGTTCTGGTCACGGAACAGCAGGCCCAGGAAAATAGCGACAATGCCAATGCCGATCGAAGCCAGACGGTTGACGCGCATGGCTTGCGAGGGGGTGACATCGTCGCGACGGATGACTTTGGCGTACAGATCATGTGCAACTGCCGAGGCACCGGCCAGGGTCAAACCACTGACCACGGCCAGAATCGTGGCAAAGGATACGGCGGCCAGCAAACCAAACAGCAGGTTGCCACCCAAAGCCGTTGCCAGGTGCATGATGGGCATGTTCGAGCCGCCCAGCACCATGCCGCCTACCTTGCCGTCCACATAGAACTCGGGGTAGTTGGGCAGGATGGCCATGGCAGCCAGACCCAGGAAGCAGATCACCACAAAGAAGACGCCCATCAAACCCGTTGCCACGAAGACCGATTTACGGGCCGCGCGTGCATCAGGCACCGTGAAGAAACGCATCATGATGTGAGGCAGACCGGCAATACCAAACACCAGTGACACTGCCAGAGACAGGCCCGAGAATGGATCAGCCATCAGCTTCCAGGGACCCTTCATGGCCGCGCCAGCCTGGTGATGTTCGGCCGCCGCACTGACCAGGGCGGAAAAGTCGAAGTTAAAGTAGTACAGGGCCAGGCCAGCCATCAAGAAGCCATTACCCATCATCAAGATAGCCTTGATGATTTGTACCCAGGTGGTTGCCACCATGCCACCCACCACGACGTACACCATCATGAGCAAGCCCACGGCCACCACGGCATAGGTGTAGTCAATGCCAAACAGCAGTTGCACCAGTTGTCCTGCGCCAACCATTTGCACGATCAGGTAGAACAGCACCACGGTCAGCGAGCTGATCGCGGTAAAGATGCGGGTGCTGCGTTCATCCAGGCGGTACGAGACGATGTCGCTCAGGGTGTAGCGACCCAGATTGCGCAAGCGCTCGGCAATCAGAAACATGATGACCGGCCAGCCCATGAAGGCGCAGACCGCATACAACAGCGAGTCAAAGCCGTTGGTAAAGGCCAGGGACGAAATACCCAGCAAGGTGGCGGCGGACATGTAGTCACCCACAATGGCCAGCCCATTTTGCGTGCCGGTAATGCCACCCCCGGCGGTGTAAAAGTCCGAGCTGGAACGAGTGCGCGACGAGGCCCAGTAGGTAATGCCCAGGGTCACGACCACAAAGGCGGCAAAAATCAGAATCGCTTGTGTATTCATGGGCGCACCTTTGCCAGTACACGTTCGCAAAGCGGATCAAAGCGCGTGTTGGCGACGTGGATATACACGCCTGTTAATAACCAGGACACAAAAATCAGTCCTACCCCGTACACCATGCCACTGTTGACAGCTCCTCCACTGCCCAGGTCATGGGTTAGAACGCCGGGCCAAAAAATGGCCGTCACGATAAACAGGCCGGTCAGCCCCAGGCAGATGCCGGCGCAGGCAAATGCCAGACGCCGACGCTGCGACTTGAGTTGCTCATATTCCTGTAGTCCGGCTAGTTGCCGGCTTAACTCTTGATGCGACAGCATGGTTTTGTCTCCGTATTGTTGTGATTACTGCCCATGTCCGCCTGGCCGATATTATTTGGTCGGCTTCACTTTATGAGCTTTCTTATTAACAAACTCCCCCAAGCGTTCCTGCACGTCCCGCCCGGTTTGAACTACTGCTGCCATCAAGCCCTCGGCAAAGAGGCCATCGGTGGCAGACATATCGGCAATGCGGCTGATCGAGCTGACAATGGCGTAGTTCGACAAGATGGCATTGCCTGCAATGCGCTGGGCCAGTTCCAGGCTCAGCTCATAGGCTGTTTTGGGGTTGGCTTCGTTGTTGCACACGTAGTGCGCCAGCCCCAGTCGCTCTCCTTCCACGGCATCGAGCACGCGGCCTGTCAGCATCAGTTCGATCATGCGGTTGGGAGAAATGATTTTTGCGGTGCGAACGGTCGCGCCACCGCCGGTGAAGATGCCGCGTGTGCCTTCAGGCAGGGCAAAGAAGGTGCTGCTGTCGGCCACGCGAATGTGCGCTGCGCTGGCCAGTTCCAGGCCTCCGCCCACGACCGCGCCTTGCAGGCAGGCAATGACGGGGATGCCGCCGTGTTCGATCTTGTCAAAAGCACGGTGCCAGCTTTGGCAGACGCGCAGAAAATCCACGGCGCCGCGTTCCTTGTCATGGTGTTCTTTCAGATCCAGGCCCGCGCAGAAATGGTCGCCTTCTGCCTTCATCAGAATGACCCGGATGTGCTCGGGGATATTGGAGAAGTACGCATCAATTTCAGCAATGGCATCTTCATCCAGGGCGTTGCGCTTGTGCGCCTTGTTCAGCGTGACAATTCCGATGTTGTCCAACTCGGTGGTGAGCAGGAAAGGGGCGGCCATAAAAAACTCCTTGTGTTACGTAAATGCGAGGGCAGTGGTGCAAATCAGCTGGGGTCGGCTTGATCCGCCAGCATTTTGCGCAGTGCCATTTTTTGAATCTTTCCAGTTGCCGTCATTGGCATCTGGTCGATGAAAATTACTTTGTCGGGTACGGACCAGCGGGTGACGCGATCCTGATAGCGCTCCAGCATGTGGGCCTCATCCAGCTCAGCGCCTTCGCGTGGCACCACGAACAGCACGGGGCGTTCGCCCCATTTGTCGTCGGCCTGGGCGATGCAGGCAGCCAGCTCAACCAAAGGCTCTTCCATGGCGATGTTCTCGATCTCGATCGAGGAGATCCATTCGCCACCGGACTTGATCACATCCTTGCTGCGGTCGGTAATGTAGACGTAGCCATCGGCGTCGATGGAGCCTACGTCGCCTGTGCGGAACCAGCCGTTTTCACTGGCCAGATCGGGTTTGCCGTAATAGCGGTCCATGATCCAGTTGCCCTGGATCAGCAGGTGGCCGCTGCTCTTGCCGTCGCGTGGCAAGGTGTTGCCTTCGTCGTCAACAGTTTTCAGGCGTGCGCCGAATAGGGCACGGCCTTGCGAGGCCAGCACGTGCTGCTTCTGGGTTTCGGGCAGATCGCTGTGTTTGGGCAGCAATTGGCACACCGTGCCCAGCGGCGAGGTTTCAGTCATGCCCCAGGCGTGGCGCACGGTAATGCCGTAGCCCGCCCAGGCGGCAATCATATTGGGTGGGCAAGCGGAACCGCCGATCAGGATGCGGCTCAGGGTGGTGAACTGCTTGCCATTGGCTTTGGCATAGTCCAGCACGGTTTTCCAGATGGTGGGTACACCGGCGGACAAGGTGACGCCAGCGCGTTCGCATAGGGAGTAAATGCGCTCTCCCTGCAAATTTGCACCGGGCAGAACAATTTTGGCTCCGGACATCAGGCCGGAGTAAGGCAGGCCCCAGGCATTAACGTGAAACATGGGGACCAAAGGCATGACGGCGTCAGCGCTGGCAATGCACAGTGCGTTCGGGTGGGCCGAGGCGTAGGCATGCAAGAGGGTGGAGCGATGGGTGTACAGGGCACCTTTGGGATCGCCCGTGGTGCCGGAGGTGTAGCACAGGCCGCTGGCGGTATTTTCATCAAACACAGGCCACTCAAAGCCCGTGCTGTCATTGCCCAGCCAGCTTTCGTATTCATCGGCCAAGGGGCCCTGAGCCTGGCTGCCCATGCGTACCCACTGCTTGACGGTGGGGCATTGGCCGCGCAGATAGCTGACCATTTCTTCAAAATGTTCGTCGTAGAACATCACCGTGTCTTGAGCATCATTGATGATGAAGGCAATTTGCTCGCGCGTCAGACGCGGGTTCACGGTGTGACAGATCAGACCGATGCCCGAGGTGGCGTAGTAAATTTCCAGATGGCGGTAGGTGTTCCATGCCAAAGTTGCCACGCGTTCGCCGGGCTGCAGGCCTTCTCGGCGCAGTCCCAAGGCCAGATCCTGAACCCGGTGGGCAAATTCAAGATAGCTGTAGCGATGAAGCTCGCCGTTATCCAAAGCGGTAACAATCTCCTGCTCAGGGTTATTCTCTACGGCGTGGGTGAGAATTGAACTGATGAGCAAGGGCATATGCATCATATTTCCAGTGCCTAACATGGTGATGTCTCCTTGTATTATGTGTGTCAGCATAGGATGGTTTAGCACCTTACCCAATAGCGAATACTGACGTCGAATATGCAAAAAGTGACAATCTTTGAGAGGTCATAGGAAATGAATGCTTTGCCCGGCACGCTCCCGGTGCCCGTTGATGCAGCCCATACCGCCACCGTGGCGCTGGATCTGGTTCAGGACTGGTTTCACAGCCTGCGCACCAGCTACTCCGAAGAGGTGCTGGATCACTGCCTGAAGCAGTCGGGCATCGTGAAAGACTTTATTGATCGGCCCGGCGCTCGTTTGACGCGAGATCAACTGGTGCGCCTGTATCAGGAAAGCGCCAGGAAAACGGGCGATGAGATGATGGGTTTCTGGACTCGGCCCATTCGGGCCGGGGCCTTGAAATACATTGTGCGCACCGTGCGGGATGCGCCATCCATCAATGTGGCCTTGTACCGTTTCACCCAGTTCTGGAATCTGCTGCTGGATGATTTCAGCCTGAATCTGATACGCACGGATAAAGAGTTGGGCATTGAGCTGGTACCGCGCTATCCCACCGCCTATGTGCATCGTTTCGGCCATGCCCTGATGCTGAAGCTGATGCACGGAATTGTGTCCTGGCTGATGGGGCGCGAGGTGCCGGTGCAGCAAGTGGCCTTTGCATTTCCCAGACCGGCTTTTGCGGCGGACTATTCGGTGCTGTTTCCCGCTTCAGTCAGTTTTGATGCGCCGTGCTCGCATATCTTGTTCGGCGTGGAGTTGGGGCAGGTACGGCCACAACGCACTCAGGTTGAGGCCAGAGCCTTTCTGGAGCGTGCGCCGCGTGACTGGATTTTTACCTCCTATCACGAGCATGCCTTGCGCCTGAAAGTACGGGAAATCTTGCATACCGATCTGGGCTACACCTTGCAGGATGTGTCCGGCAAATTGCATATGTCGGCGCGCACGCTGATACGCAGGCTGCAAGAAGAAGGCCTGTCGTTTCAGGGGATCAAGGATGAGCTGCGCCGAGATTTGGCGATTTTCAAATTGCTGCGCAAAGATATGTCGCTGGCTGAAATTGCTTACGCCTTGAAGTTCAGTTCGCCAGCGACATTTCACCGGGCTTTCCGCCATTGGACGGGCATGACGCCCGGTGTGTATCGCGCCGCCCAGCAGGAACTGGCCTGAAGGGCGGTTCAGCCAAGCAGGCTGTGTGGTCCGGGCTTACTTGCGTTCGCCGCCCAGGACTTCGACCAGATCGCTGATCATCTTGGCCAGCTCGGAGGTCATCAAGGTCATGTCAGCGTCAAAGATTTCGTCATCGTTGACGGCCGTCACATCTTGTTTTTCAGTCAGGATGTCCAGCGGGGCCACGCGTTTGACGTCCAGCGCATCGGTCAGCACAAAGCTGATGCGATCTGCCCAGGTCATGGCCAAACGGGTGCATTGCTTGCCGGCTTCAACGTGCTTGCGCACTTCGTCAATGTCGGCGCTTTGCTTCACGTAGCGTACGGCAGCACCGCTATCGCCGGTGGAGCGCAGTTCCGTGTCCTGGTCCACAGTAAAGTTGGCCAGTTGCTCTTCGTCCACCAGCCAGGAGGTCATGGCGGCACCGGGTGATTGCTCGGTATACAGAGGCTGCACGGGGAAAGGTTCCACGCTCTTGGCCAGCAGGCCCAGAACTTCGTCGCTCTTGGCGGTAGCCGCGGCATCAATAGCCAGCCAGTGGTTGCGGGTATCCAGCCAGACGCGGGTGTCGCGCGAGACGGCGAAGGCACGAGGCATCAAGTCCACAATGACTTGTTCCTTGATTTCCTTCATTTGCTTGCGGCCAGGTTTGTAGCCTTGCTGCTCTTCGATATCACGAGCCTTTTCACGAGCGACTTGGTTGATCACTGTGGTGGGTAGCAGCTTCTTTTCGGCGCGCAGAGCGATCAGGTACTGACCGTTAACTTCGTGCACCAGAGCACTGTTCTCGCGTGGGCTGACCCAGCCCAGGCTTAGCGGTTCCTGGCTGGAACCAGGGGTGAAGCTGTGTTTGGAAAGAGCTTCTTCCAGCTCTTCGGCGGAACATACCCAGTCGGGGGAGAGGCGATAGATGCGTAGATTCTTAAACCACATGGATACGAAGATAAATAAACAGAAGAAAAAGGGCGGGCGTAAAGCCCGAGGCAATGTTCGATTGTACGCGCAGATCTTCCTGTGTCGCCCCGCCATTTACGGACCCTTGCATTTGCTTGACAGAGCGCGGGAAATGGCCGGTGCAACGCGTTTTTTGCCTGGACTGGCTAACGATTGATGTCGTTATGGCGGGTTTCGCGCACAAAGGGCGCACCAATCGCAACCGTCACCAGACAGATCAGAATCGGGTACCACAAACCATCGTAAATATTGCCAGTGACGGCAATCATGGCAAAGGACAGGGTGGGCAAAAAGCCCCCGAACCAGCCATTGCCAATGTGATAGGGCAGGCTCATGGAGGTGTAGCGGATGCGGATCGGGAACATCTCCACCAGCATGGCCGCAATGGGGCCGTAGACCGCGGTTACCAGCCCCACCAGATAGGTCAGCAGGACCACCAGCATCACTTTATTGATCTGCTCCGGGTCTGCGCCGTCCGGGTAGCCGTACTGGCGCATGGTCTGAGTCAGCTCATTGCGCAGCTCTTGCGAGTGACGGGCAAAATCGGCGCGGCTCAGATGTCCGCCTTCAAAACCATCGATCACATGATCGCCAATGCGTACCTGGGCCACCTGACCGGGCGAACCCTTGACGTTGTTGTAGCTGACCGCGTGGCTGGCCATGTAGGATTTCACGATATCGCAAGAGCTGGTGAAGGTGTGGCTGCCCACCGGATTGAACTGGAAGGAACAACTGGCCGGGTCGGTAATGACAGTGACGGGCGCGTTGCGCTGCGCCTGGACCAAAGCAGGGTTGGCAAAATAGGCCAGGCCCTGGAATACCGGGTAGTAGGTCAGGGCGGCCAGCAAACAGCCCGTCAGGATGATGGGCTTGCGCCCGATTTGATCCGACAGCCAGCCAAAAAAGATAAATAGCGGGGTGGCCAGTAGCAGTGAAATTACCATCAAGGTTTGCGCCAAGGTGGCATGCAAACCCAGCATTTGGGTAATGAAGAACAAGGCGTAAAACTGTCCCGTGTACCAGACCACGCCTTGGCCGGCCGTCAGGCCGAACAGCGCCAGCAAGGCGATGCGCAGATTCGCCCAGCGCCCGAAGGATTCGGTAATGGGCGAGGTCGACAGCGTGCCTTCTTCCTTGATGTGCTGGAAGGCAGGTGACTCTTTCAGGTTCATCCGTATCCAGACGGAAATCGCCAGCAGCAGCACGGAAATCAGAAAGGGAATGCGCCAGCCCCAAACCACAAATGCTTCTTCCCCGACCAGACTGCGTATGCCCATGATGACCAGCAGGGACAGCAGCAAACCCACGGATGCCGTGGTCTGAATCCAGCTGGTGTAAAAACCGCGACGGTGCTGGGGTGCGTACTCAGCCACATAGGTGGCGGCACCGCCGTATTCGCCACCCATGGCCAGGCCTTGCAGCAGACGCAGGACGATCAGCATGATGGGGGCGGCAATCCCGATGGCTTCATAACTGGGTAGTACGCCGACCAAAAAGGTGGACAGGCCCATCAGCAGGATGGTGATCAGAAAGGTGTACTTGCGGCCCACGCGGTCGCCAATACGACCAAAGAGCAAGGCTCCAAAGGGGCGTACGGCAAAACCGGCGGCAAAGGCCAACAAGGCAAAGATAAAGCCGGCTGTCGGGTTAACAGCGGAAAAGAAGTGTTGCGCCAGAATGGCGGCCATGGAGCCGTACAGGTAGAAGTCGTACCACTCGAACATGGTGCCCAGGGCGGAGGCAAAAATAACTTTGCGGCCTTGGGTGTCCAGCTTGTTCTTGGCTTTCGGGAAGGTTGCACTGGTGATTGTCTGGGGCATGTACTCAGGCTCTCCAAGGCAAAGACAGTGGGAAACTGACGCGCAAGCGCAGGCCGCTTTCCTGGCCCCCAGTCAGTGGCATGAAGTCGATGGAGGCGCCGTGAATGTCGGCAATCTCCCGCACAATGGCCAGCCCCAGGCCACTACCGTCTGCCTGGTTGCCCATGATGCGATAAAAACGATCAAAAATTCGTGCTTTATGTTCCGTGGGAATGCCGGGGCCGTTGTCCTCGATTTCCAACCAGCCCTTGCCTTGCGTCTGGCCGGTACGCATGGTGATCCAGCCGCCAGCAGGGGTGTAAATCAGGGCGTTATCCAGCAAATTGTTGATCAGCTCATCGAGCAGGACCGGATCCGCTTGCAAGAGGATGGCTTTTGCCGTGTTTTCCAGCCCCAGATCCAGCCCCAGCTTCAAGGCATCGGGCACACGCTGGCCTACATGCAATTCAGTCAGGGTATTCAGGTCCAGGGTTTGTTTGGTAGGGGCGTACAGGGCATCGCTGCTTTCGGCACGGGCCAAGGCCAACATTTGGGTGACCAGGCGCGTGGCCCGGTCGGTGCCGCGTACCAGTTGTTGCAAGCTGGCTTCGGTCTGCTTGGGGTCGCGCTCGCGCAGGGCCAGTTCGGCTTGGGTGCGTATCCCCGCCAGCGGCGTTTTCAACTGGTGGGCCGCATTGGCCACAAACTGCCTTTGAGTGGCTGAAAATTGTGCCTGCTGGGCCAGGAGTCCATTCATGGCATCAATCAGCGGCACAATTTCGGCAGGTGCCTGCTCTTGATCTACCGGCGATAAATCACCGGGCGCACGAGCACGCAAGCGCGCTTGCAGCAGGTTCAGCGGCTCCAGGCCATGTGTCAGCCCCAGGCCCGCCAGCATGGCCGCCAACGGTACCAGAATGAATTGCGGTGTCAGCATCCCGATCAGAATTTCTCTGTGTAGCACCGCTCTATGTTCATTGGTTTCGGCAGCAACCGCCAGAAAGGGCGTGTCGTTTTTGTCCTTGCCCCCCCAGACATAGGCCAGCCGCAGGCTTTGATCATCCAGAATAACGTCCCGGTAGCGCAGCAGGTCGGTGTCATATCCCCAACTGTCGGGAACCGGCAAATTCGCGTTGCCAGCCAGTGGCTCGCCATTGGCATCGCGGATTTGCCATAGCGTAGGGGTCGGGCTTTCCTGACGCAAAATTGTCTGTGCCCCGTGCGATAAATGGATGGGCTGGCTCAGATCCTGATGGCTGATTTCCACCCGCAACAAGTCCAGGTGATCGCGCAAGGTGCGGTCGTAGGGGGAGTTCGCAATGTGCTGGGCGATGAAGTAGGTAATGACAATGCCTACCGTCCACAGCAGAAACAAAGGCCCGAAAATCCAGATCATGATCTTGTGGATGAGCGGGCGCGGTGCGACACGCTTGCTTTTGGCAGGCGCAGCCGTGTTGTGGGATGGGGGCGTAGCGTGCTGCATGGACGATCCTTTAGGCTGGAGCGTCTTCTCGCAGTTTTTCCGGTTCCAGACAGTATCCCAGACCACGCACGGTCAGGATGCGTACGCCGCTAGGCTCCAGTTTTTTGCGCAGGCGGTGGATATAGACCTCGATGGCGTTAGGGGTGACTTCCTCACCCCACTCACAGAGCAGATCCACAAACTGGTTCTTGCTGATCATGCGACCGCTGCGCGACAGGAAAATCTCCAGCAAGCTGGTTTCACGCGCCGACAGCTCCAGGGGCTGATTGTCTATATAAGCCATGCGACCTTTCAGGTCGAAGCTCAAGCGCTTGTGATGCAGCAAGGCGCTGCTGGTGCCGGTACTGCGACGCGTCAGGGCGCGTACACGGGCTTCCAGCTCGGTCAGGGCAAAGGGTTTGGACATATAGTCGTCCGCGCCCAGGTCCAGACCGCGCACGCGCTGTTCTACGGTGTCGCTGGCTGTCAGAATCAGTACGGGGAGCGTGTCCTGACGCTGTCGGATAGACTGCAGCACCGACAGGCCGGGCTTTTTGGGCAGGTCCAGATCCAGGATCAGAAGGTCAAAGCTTTGCAGCTGCAAGGCCGAGTCGGCGCTATCGCCATCGTGCACGACGTCAACCGCATAGCCTTCGTAGCGTAAGGAGCGAGAAAGTCCATCCGCGAGAATACTGTCGTCTTCAGCTATGAGTATGCGCATGACCCTACACAAACAGATGATTGAATGGCTGTTCGGCATTGTTGCACAAGGCTGTAAGGCTGGTCAGTAGGGGATAACGATGGCGGCTAGTTAATTTATTTGAATATCTGTGTATATATACAGTATAATTTGATGCAATAATTAGGTTTGATTTTTAATTGCCGTGCCCGTCCGTTGGGGCGCCATTCCACAGTCAAGGATTTTTCATGGACGATAAAAACAGCAAAGCAGTGGCCTCGGAACGTTCCAAAGCGCTGGCCGCCGCTCTGTCGCAAATCGAAAAGCAGTTCGGCAAGGGTTCGATCATGCGTTATGGCGACGACAACGTCGAGCATGACATCCAGGTGGTCTCCACGGGTTCCTTGGGTCTGGACATTGCTTTGGGCGTCGGTGGTCTGCCACGTGGTCGCGTTATTGAAATTTACGGCCCGGAATCTTCGGGTAAAACCACGCTGACCCTGCAAGTGATTGCAGAGATGCAAAAGCTCAAAGGCACATGTGCCTTTATTGACGCCGAACACGCGCTGGACGTGCAATATGCTCAAAAACTGGGCGTGAACCTGGGCGATCTGTTGATCTCCCAGCCTGATACCGGCGAGCAGGCTCTGGAAATTACCGAAGCCCTGGTGCGTTCGGGTTCGGTAGACCTGATCGTTATCGACTCGGTGGCCGCCTTGACTCCCAAGGCTGAAATCGAAGGCGATATGGGCGATTCCTTGCCTGGTCTGCAGGCCCGTCTGATGAGCCAGGCCCTGCGTAAATTGACGGCCACCATCAAACGCGCTAACTGCATGGTCATCTTCATTAACCAGATCCGTATGAAGATTGGCGTCATGTTCGGCAACCCTGAAACCACCACGGGTGGTAACGCGCTGAAGTTTTACTCCTCCGTGCGTCTGGATATTCGCCGTATCGGTTCCATCAAGCGTGGCGACGAAATGGTGGGTAACGAGACCCGCGTTAAAGTGGTCAAGAACAAGGTTGCGCCTCCTTTCAAGCAAACCGAATTCGACATTATGTATGGCAGCGGTATTTCCCGCGAAGGCGAGATTATCGATCTGGGCGTACAAACTGGCGTGGTCGACAAGGCAGGTGCCTGGTATAGCTACGACGGCAACCGCATTGGTCAGGGTAAGGACAATGTGCGCGAATTCCTGAAAGAGCGCCCCGAGTTGGCCCGCGAAATCGAAAACAAAGTGCGTGAAAAGCTGGGCGTTGCCCTGATGAGCGCTGCTGTCAGCCGTCCAGCCGCTGCTCCTGTGGTTGATCCGGCCGAGGGAGAAGTCTGATTTTTCCCCCAGAGTTCGATGACGAACCCTTTGAGACAGACCCGGAGGAAATCCGGGAACGTAAACAAGCTCAAAGGGAGCGCGTTGCTGCGCTTTCTGCCCGGCCCACTCGGGCGGGCAGAAACGTAGAAGAAAGCTCGGGTGATGATGCTCCGGCTGCGGAAAAGACAGCCCCGTCCAAACGGCCGGGGCTGTCTCTTAAAGCCAGAGCTTTGAATTTTTTATCCCGACGCGAATACTCGCGCCTGGAGTTGGGCCGCCGTCTGGCACCCCATGCAGAAACCGCTGAAGAAGTGGAAGCTTTGCTCGACGCCCTGGTCGAACAGAAGTGGCTGTCCAACGAGCGCTTCGCACATAGCGTCGTCAATCGCCGTGCCTCGCGTGTGGGCACCCGAGTCATTCTGCAAGAACTGCGCCAGCATGGCGTGGATGTGGAACAGACCGAAATCATCAAAGAAGAATTGATGGCGACCGAGCTGGAACGGGCCAAGCAAGTGTGGGGCAAGAAATTCAGTGCGCCGCCCGATGACCCCCGCAGTTACGCCAAGCAATATCGCTTCATGGCCAGCCGAGGCTTCTCGGGCCGTATCTTGCAGCAGATTCTGGGTGATTGGGAAGACGATCCGGCTTGAATAAGCCATCTGCAATGCTTCGTTTTGCTGTGTTTCTTGCTTGTCTGCTGCCGCCATCAAAAACGTGGTCTCTCTCGTTCAAGGTGGCATGAGCCCGCCCGCCTGTACTTTTCCTCTATCTATATAGTGCTTGCAACAGAGTTTTGCCATGCCATTGCTAAATGGCTCAAGACTGCGCCGCCACGATTCCTTGCAGGCTTTTGAAGCAGGTCTCTCGTGCCTGTGCCAAAAAGGCCTGCACATAGTCCGCTTGTAAATCCTCACTACGTACCGTGGCGTATAGCGTGCGCCAGATACCGTGCTCTCCCAAACGGCAAGTGCGAATCGAGGCCGGGTTCAAGAACTCCGTCAAGGCCCAGTTTGGCAGCGCCGTCACACCGCGCTGGCTGGCAACCAGTTGCACGATCATGGGCGTTAGCTCGGCCTGCCGAATAGCAGCGGGCTCTACATCGGCTGGCGTCAGGAATTGCGTAAAAATATCCAGACGATTGCGTTCTACCGGGTAGGTAATCAGAACCTGATCGGTCAATTGGAAAGGTTCTACATAGCGGTACTGCGACAAGGGGTGCTGGTTGGAGACAGCCAGCACCAGCTCGTAGCGGAACAGGGGTTCGTAATGGACAGCCGGATTGTCCTGCGGGTCCGAGGTGATCACCACATCCAGATCCCCGCGCATCAAGGCGGGCAAGGGCGCAAAGGAAAAAGCCGCGCTCAAGTCCAGCGTGACGTCAGGCCATTGCTGCCTGAATGCGTCCAGTGCTGGCATCAGCCATTGAAAGCAGGAGTGGCAATCAATGGCCACATGCAGGCGTCCCGTGCGTCCGGCGGCCAGTCTTTGCAAATCGCGCTCGGTGGCGCGTACACGCGGCAGGATGTCATCGGCCAGCGTCAGGATACGCAGGGCAGCGGTGGTCAGGCGGGCAGGGCGGGTGCGGCGGTTCAGCAATTGCACTTGAAGCCGCACTTCCAGGTCGCGGAGCTGGTGCGAGAGGGCGGACTGCGTAACATGCAGGCGCTCGGCGGCTTCTTGCAAGCTGCCGCTGTCGCGGATGGCGCTCAGGGTTTCGAGATGGCGGATTTCAAGCATGTTGAGGAAAACTCATGATTAGCATGGTGTATTTGATTTTTTTTCAAATAAGTATACAGGCACAATAGATTTCAAGCGCCTGATACGGGCCTTTTATTTCTAATTTATGGGCTTACTATGACTATTATTCATAATCTGGGTTTTCCTCGCATGGGCGCGCAGCGCGAATTGAAGCGCTCTTTGGAAGCCTATTGGGCCGGTCAGGTAAGCCAGCAAGAGCTTTTGGAAACAGGCAAAGCCTTGCGCGCCCAGCATTGGGGTTTGCAAGGCAAGGCTGGGCTGGATACGGTGCCTGTGGGCGATTTTGCCTGGTATGACCAGATTCTGGAGTGGAGCACCTTGCTGGGAGCGGTTCCCGCCCGTTTCGGCCAGGCTGAAAATGCACCCGTGTCATTGGATACCTTGTTTCGCATGGCGCGTGGCCGTGCGCCCAGCGGCACCCCTGCCGCAGCTTGTGAAATGACCAAGTGGTTCGATACAAACTACCACTACATCGTGCCCGAATTCACACCAGGTCAAAGCTTCCGGATTGCCCGTGAATTCTTGTTTGAGCAGATTGAAGAGGCCAAGGCTCTGGGGCACAAGGTCAAGCCCGTGATTCCCGGACCCTTGACCTGGTTGTGGCTGGGCAAGGGCGATGCCTATGAGGGCTTGGCAGATGCGGGCAAGCTGGCCTTGCTGGATACTTTGCTGCCTGTGTATGAACAAGTGCTGGCCCGTTTCAAAGTTCAGGGTGTGGAATGGGTACAGATTGACGAACCTGTTCTGGTTCTGGATTTGCCTCAAGCGTGGCAAGACGCTTTCCGTCGCGTCTATCAAGGTCTGAATCAATCCGGCTTGAAGCTGCTGCTGGCGACTTATTTTGATGATCTGCATGAGAACGTCGCGGTATTGAAGGATTTGCCCGTGGCGGGTGTGCATGTGGATGCTGTGCGTGCTCCGGCTGCTTTGCAGGCCGTACAAGCGGTATTGGGGCAAGACCAGGTGCTGTCTGCCGGTGTGATTTCGGGTCGGGATATTTGGCGCACCGATCTGCAAAAAACGGTTCAAGCCTTGAAGCCCTTGAAAGCGGCTTTGGGCGAGCGCCTGTGGATTGCGCCATCCTGCTCGCTGCTGCATGTCCCTGTGGATGTGCAAAGTGAAACCGGCCTGGACGCTGAATTGAAGAGCTGGCTGTCCTTTGCGGTGCAAAAACTGGATGAGCTGAAACTGTTGCAAGGATTGCTGGATGGCACTTTGGACGAAGCGGGTCAGCAAGCGGTTCAAGCTCAGCAAGCTGCTTTGCAAACGCGCCGTGAGTCCAAGCGCACGCATAATCCTGCCGTACAAGCCCAGATGGTCAAGATTGACCAGCTCAAGCGTCAACGTACGCCCTTCGCGCAGCGTATCCAGGCCCAGCGCAACAAGCTGAAGTTACCCGCCTATCCCACCACCACGATTGGTTCGTTTCCTCAGACTACGGAAATTCGTACTGCTCGCCGCGACTGGCGTGGGGGAGCCCTGAGTGATGCGGCTTATGAAAAAGCCATGCAGGCAGAAATCGAGCAAGTTATTCGTTTTCAGGAGCGGATCGGTCTGGACGTGCTGGTGCATGGTGAGGCCGAGCGCAACGATATGGTGGAATACTTTGGTGAACTGCTGGGTGGTTTCGCCTTTACACAAAACGGTTGGGTACAAAGCTACGGGTCGCGTTGCGTAAAGCCGCCTATTATTTTTGGGGATGTGCTGCGCATCACGCCAATGAGTGTGGCCTGGTCCTCCTACGCCCAATCACTGACTGATCGGCCCGTCAAAGGCATGTTGACGGGGCCAGTGACGATGTTGCAGTGGTCTTTTGTTCGTGACGACCAGCCCCGTGCCGATACTTGCCGCCAGCTGGCTTTGGCCTTGCGGGATGAAGTTTCTGATCTGGAACAGGCCGGCATTCGTGTCATCCAGCTGGATGAACCCGCTTTTCGTGAAGGCTTGCCGCTCCGTCAGGGTGATTGGCAGGCCTACCTGGATTGGGCGGTGGATTGCTTTCGCCTGTCCACCAGCGCGGTGTCCGATGAAACCCAGATTCACACGCATATGTGCTACTCGGAGTTCAACGACATCATGCAGTCCATTGCCGATATGGACGCGGATGTGATCACGATTGAAACCTCGCGTTCCAATATGCTCTTGCTGGATGCCTTCGAGAATTTTGAGTATCCCAACCATATTGGCCCTGGCGTTTATGACATTCACTCGCCCAATGTGCCTGATAAGGATTGGATGGTGCGCTTGATGGGGGAGGCGGCCAAGCGCTTGCCCGCCGACCGTTTGTGGGTGAATCCCGACTGTGGTTTGAAGACGCGGGCTTGGTCTGAAACTGAGGCTGCCTTGCTGGCCATGGTGGATGCGGCCAAAGCATTGCGGGCGGCAGCCTGATTTGGTGCAGGCTTAAAATAAGCCGCTTGAATAGATTGACAGGGCAGGGCGCTTTTCGTCCTGCCACCCGATTTCCCAGGCTGGATGAAAACGACCGCCCGTCAGGTGGTCGTTTTTTTCATGCAAATTTGGTATACCGTAGGATCGACGCCGCGTAGATCCTGTGTTTGGCCCGCTTGGGATGCGCTTACAGATTATGTAAGTGGCTGATACGGAACATACGAGGTGCGTTATACTTGATCAGTTTCAATCTTGCCGCCCCGTTCATATCAATGCCTTTGCCCCCGCCGTCCGTCGCCCGTGAACCATTGCATACGCGTACCATCACGGTAGAGTCGTTTGCACGGGAAGATGGCCTCTGGGACCTGGAGGCCTCGCTGCTGGATGTGAAGTCCTACGACTTTCCCATACGCAACGGCCAAACCCATAAGGCAGGTGATCCTGTCCACCTGATGCATCTGCGTATCACTATCGATAGCAGCTTTGCCATTGTGGATGCCGTGGCGGTCTACGATGCAGCCCCTTACCAGGACAACTGTTCGTCCATTGCGGACGCCTACCAGAAGTTGGTGGGCCTGAATTTGCTCAAGCAGTTTCGTCAGGGTGTCAAAGAGCGCTTTGGGCGTTCGGCTGGCTGTACGCACATGAGCGAGCTGGCACAAGTGTTGCCAACCGCCGCCGTACAAACCATGGCCGGGCGACGTCGCAGCAGCGGGGAATCAGAGATTTATCGCACCGACAAGCAGCCTTTCCATCTGGATGGCTGCCATGCCTTGCGTTTGAGCGGTCCCGTGGTTGAGGAGTTTTATCCCGTCTGGTATCGACCTAAAGTCACAGACGGGGTGGATTAGTTTTTTGTTTTAGTCAGGTCTCGGGCTCAGGCCTGGAGTTCCTGCCTTCTTTTTTTATTGTGTTTTTAGACTGACAGGTATCACATGAAAATTCACGAATATCAGGGCAAAGCACTGCTTAAGCAGTTTGGCGTTGCCGTGCCACGCGGAATTCCTGCCTTCTCCGTCGATGAAGCGGTTGCAGCTGCGCAGGAGCTGGGTGGCTCTGTGTGGGTTGTCAAAGCCCAGATTCACGCCGGTGGCCGTGGCAAGGGCGGTGGCGTCAAGCTGGCTCGCTCGATGGACGAAGTGCGTCAACTGGCCTCGGAAATCCTGGGCATGCAGCTGATCACTCACCAAACTGGCCCTGAAGGCCAGAAAGTGGGTCGCCTGCTGATCGAGGAAGGCGCGGACATCAAGAAGGAATACTACGTCGGTATCGTTACCGACCGTGCTACCCAGCGCGTGGCCGTGATGGCTTCCAGCGAAGGCGGCATGGAAATTGAAGAAGTGGCCGAGCGCGACCCCGACGCCATTCTGAAAGAATTCGTGGACCCTGCTGTTGGCCTGACCAACGAGCAAGCCACCAAGCTGGCTCGCGGTATCGGCGTTCCTGACGCTTCTATCGAAAAAGCCGTTGCTGAATTCCAGAAGCTGTACAAGTGCTACACCGAAACCGACGCTGAACTGGCCGAGATCAACCCTCTGATCCTGACCGGCTCGGGCGACATCATCGCTCTGGACGCCAAGTTCAACTTCGACGGCAACGCTTTGTTCCGTCACCCCGATATCGTGGCTTTCCGCGACCTGGCTGAAGAAGATCCTGCTGAAGTTGAAGCCAGCAAGTACGACTTGGCCTACATCCAGCTGGACGGCAACATCGGCTGCCTGGTGAACGGTGCAGGTCTGGCCATGGCGACCATGGACACCATCAAGCTGTTTGGCGGCGAGCCTGCCAACTTCCTGGACGTGGGCGGTGGCGCTACGGCCGAAAAAGTTACTGAAGCCTTCAAGATCATGTTGGCCAACAAGGGCGTCAAAGCCATTCTGGTTAACATCTTCGGCGGCATCATGCGCTGCGACGTGATCGCTGAAGGCGTGATCGCTGCGTGCAAGGCCGTCAACCTGAACGTGCCTCTGGTGGTACGCATGAAGGGTACCAACGAAGAGCTGGGCAAGAAAATGCTGGCCGATTCCGGTCTGCCCATCATCAGTGCTGACACCATGGCCGAAGCGGCGACTGCTGTTGTCGCTGCCGCCAAGTAAGAAAAGGTTGAGGATTAGCAAATGTCGATTCTGATCAATAAAGACACCAAAGTCATCACGCAAGGGATCACCGGCAAGACCGGCCAGTTCCATACCCGCATGTGCCGTGAATACGGTAACGGCATGGAAGCCTTTGTGGCTGGCGTGAACCCCAAGCGTGCTGGTGAGGATTTCGAAGGTGTACCTATTTACGCCTCCGTGTCCGACGCCAAGGCTGAAACTGGCGCAACTGTGTCGGTTATCTACGTTCCGCCCGCAGGTGCTGCGGCTGCCATCTGGGAAGCTGTTGAAGCTGACCTGGACCTGGTTATCTGCATTACCGAAGGCATCCCTGTTCGCGACATGCTGGAAGTGCGCAACCGCATGCGCGCAGAAAACCGCAAAACCCTGTTGTTGGGCCCGAACTGCCCCGGTCTGATCACTCCTGACGAGCTGAAGATCGGTATCATGCCCGGCCACATTCACCGCAAGGGCCGCATCGGTGTGGTCAGCCGCTCCGGCACGCTGACATACGAAGCCGTTGCTCAAGTAACCGAACTGGGCCTGGGTCAATCCTCGGCTGTCGGTATCGGTGGCGACCCAATCAACGGTCTGAAGCACATCGACGTGCTCAAGATGTTCAACGACGATCCTGATACCGATGCCGTTATCATGATTGGCGAGATCGGCGGTCCAGACGAAGTCAACGCGGCTTTGTGGGCTAAAGACAATATGACCAAGCCTGTTGTTGGCTTTATCGCTGGTGTGACAGCGCCTCCCGGAAAACGCATGGGTCACGCCGGTGCCCTGATCTCCGGTGGTGCCGACACGGCCGACGCCAAGCTGGAAGTGATGGAAGCTTGCGGTATTCGTACCACTCGCAACCCATCCGAAATGGGCAAGCTGCTCAAAGAAGTGCTGTAAAAATGTAGTACCAGGGCCCGCTTTGGCGGGCTCTTTGTCTGGCTGCCCTGTGCAGCCGGGCAAAATTGGCCAGCCGGTTTCGTCAAGAAAAACACCACAACCCGGCGCATTCCTTCCCGAATCTGGCCAGCCTGATCATGCTCAAACGAATCAAGTAAGAAAAAGAAGCCCCGATGTTGCACAGGCTAGGATTAGTTTGCTGTTTTAAGGGGCATTGTTGTCTTGGGACAGCCTGGCGGCAGAAAAAGAACGTTTGTCCCGCGGCTGGGAAGAGAACTCACGTTTAGCTATACGGGAACGAAATGATTGAATTCCTCCAAACCCTGCATTGGGGTTCACTGTTTCAAATTGTACTGATTGATATTTTGCTCGGTGGCGACAATGCCGTCGTGATCGCACTTGCCTGTCGCAACTTGCCCAAGCAGCAGCGCATGCAAGGCATTTTGTGGGGGACCGCAGGCGCAATTATCCTGCGTGTAGTCCTGATTTTCTTTGCTCTGACCTTATTGGATCTGCCATTTTTGAAAGTGGTGGGTGGTCTTTTGCTCATGTGGATCGGTATCAAGCTGCTGATGCCGGACGACGACGCACACGGCAATATTCAAGGGGGCGGAACCATCTGGGCTGCCGTCAAAACCATCATCATCGCGGATTTCGTGATGAGCCTGGATAACGTGATTGCCATTGCCGGTGCAGCACAAAACGCGCACCTGGATCATCAACTGGGCTACGTGATCTTTGGTTTATTGCTAAGTGTCCCCATTATTGTCTGGGGCAGCACCCTGGTTTTGAAACTGATCGACCGTTTCCCTATTGTCGTCACCCTGGGCGGTGCCTTGCTGGGCTGGATTGCAGGCGGCATGCTGGTCACGGACAAGATTGTGGAAAATCAATTTGGCGTGCAGCCCCAGCCTGTTAAACTCGGGGTCGAGATTGTTTGTGCCTTATTAGTGGTGGCGCTGGGCAAATGGCTGGCGCACCGTAAAGGTTCTACCAAGGAAGCTTAGTTCTATGGCAATTTTTAAATCCTCCGACGCCAAAGGTCAGGAAAGCGGTTTGTCCCTGCTGCAAGGCTTAGGGATCCTGGCCATTATCGGTATTGTTGCTGCCGCCATCGTGCGCTATTTTGCTGCATGACCGCTGTGGCTTCTACTCCTCAGGAATTGGTTATTGCCACTCGTGCCAGTCAACTGGCCTTGTGGCAAGCCAAGCATGTTCGCGACCTTTTGCAGCAGCTGTACCCGCAGTGCAAGGTGTCCTTGCTGGAAATGACAACCCGTGGTGACCAGATTCTGGATCGTACGCTGTCCAAAGTGGGTGGCAAGGGCCTGTTTGTCAAAGAGCTGGAAACCGCCTTGCTGGATGGCCGCGCCCATCTGGCGGTGCATTCCCTGAAAGACGTGCCGGTGGTGTTGCCCGAGTCCTTTGACCTGCCCATCATCATGGAGCGGGACGACCCACGCGATGCTTTTGTTTCCAATACTTATCCCAATCTTGCGGCTTTACCTGCTGGTGCCATCGTAGGCACTTCCAGTTTGCGCCGCGAGTCTCAGATTCGAGAGCGCTACCCGCACCTGGACATCCGTCCCCTGCGTGGCAATGTCCAGACCCGTTTGTCCAAGCTGGATCGTGGCGATTACGACGCCATTATTCTGGCTTCGGCTGGTTTGCGTCGTCTGGAATTGGCCGAGCGTATTCGCGATTACATCTCGACCGAAGACAGCTTGCCTGCCGCCGGGCAGGGGGCCTTGGGCATCGAAATCCTGAAAACTCGTACCGATGTGGCTCAATGGTTGGCGCCTTTGGCGCATTCCACCAGCCACGTATGTGCCTTGGCCGAGCGTGCCGTATCGCGTGCCTTGGGTGGTTCCTGTCAGGTGCCATTGGCGGCTTATGCCACCCTGAATGGCGAGGAGCTGAGCCTGAGCGGCCTGGTTGCCGAACCTGATGGCTCCACGGTGTACCGCGCTCAGATCACGGGTGCGGCCAAAGATGCGGAAGCCTTGGGTCTGTCGCTGGCGGAAGATCTGAAGCAGCAAGGTGCTCAAGCCATTCTGGATCGCTTGCTTACGGAACAGCCCGCAGAAGGCGAGTAAAGCGGCATGAATCTGCCCTGTGTATTACTGACCCGCCCCGCGGGACGGAACGAAACCCTGTCGGCTGCCTTGGCCGCGCAGGGTTTTTCTTCCTTGCTTATGCCCGCCTTGAGCCTGGAAGCGCAAAACCTGTCCGAAGAACAATGGCAAGATCCCAAGGATTTTGACCTGGTGCTCTTTGTAAGCAGCAGTGCGGTCAATTTTTACTTTGCGGCTTTGCAAGCGCGCGGCCAACGCTGGCCTGACAAGGTATTGCTGGCTGCTGTTGGTTTTGCTACCGCCGCCTGTTTGCGCGCCCAGCCGGGCGTTTCCCCAGATGCCGTACTTCACCCTGAAAATACGGATTCCTTGCAGGACTCAGAGGCTCTGTGGGCGGTGCTGGAGCCCCGACTGGCACAATTTGAGCGGGTTCTGATTGTGCGTGGTCATAGCGGTCGTGAATGGTTGGGACAGCAACTGGAAAATCACGGTATTCAGGTCCAGCGCCTGGCGATTTACCAGCGTAGCCCCGCCCAGTGGAGTACAGAGCAGGGCCGTCAAATTCGTGACAGTTTGCAGGCGGGCCGTCTGGCCGTGCTGCTCAGCAGTTCTCAAAGCGCCGATGCGGTTTTCGCCAATGTACAAAGCCTGGGTTTACTGGATGTTTGGGCGCAATGCGCCTATGTAGTCATACATCCGCGTATTGAAGAACATTTACAGTCCTTATTGTTGCAGGCTGGAATCGCAGCGCCACCAATGGTAAAAAGGTGTACGCCAGACGATGATGACATTGTCGCTGCCTTGATGGCGGTGCTCTCGCGCGATTAGCCTCACACGGATTACAATCTTGCCATGAACGATAAAACAGAGAACGCATCCGCAAGCGAACCGGAGACTCCCATTTCCAGCCCAGCCAATACAGCGGCTCCTCGTCCGTATTCCGAACCCAAAGACAGCACCACTGCGCCGCAAAAGCGTAAAAGTGGCGCGGGTCCGGCTTATGCTTTGACGGCTGTTGTGGTGGTGCTGGCCGCTGCCGGTCTTTGGTACCAGAATTCATTGCTGGAAAAGCATAAGGCCGAGCTGCAAGCCCAGCTGGCGACCAATATCAACACGACAGAGCAGGCGCGCCAAACCGCGCAGCAGGCCCTGGCCTTGGCGCAGCGTCAATCCGACAAGCTTGCCCAGCTGGAAAAATCCTTTAACGATTCCACCGAACAGTTTCATGATCTGAGCCAAGCCTTCCAGACCATGACAGACAGCGGGTCGGAACTGGTTTTGCTGAATGATATTGATCACTTGGCCACGATTGCGCAGCAACAGCTGATGCTGGGTGGCAATGTGGCCAATGCCATCGTTTCTCTGGAAGCTGCTCAGGCGCAATTGGCTCGTGCCAATCGCGTCGGTCTGGCTTCCTTGCAACAAACACTGAATGGCGATCTGGAACGCCTGCGCGCCGCTGCCACGGTGGATGTGGCCTCCTTGTCGCGTCAACTGGATACCTTGTCGCGCTACGTCTCGGAAGCGCCTTTGCTGGTGCCGGATGACGTTGCCAGTGGTGCGAATACTGAAGCGCTGGACTTGCAGTCCGACGTTCAGGAACCTACGGAACTGGCCGCTGATGCCCCTTGGTGGGAGCGCAGCTGGAATACGGTGGAACAGTGGGGTAGCAGCGCCTGGCGCTCGGTCAGCCACGATCTGGGGCAGTTTGTCTCCATCCGTCGTGTCGACGATGCCGCCGCCTTGCTGATGTCGCCGGATCAGGCTGCCCGTCTGCGAGAGAACCTGCGTCTGCGCATTATGGCCGCCCAACTGGCCATGATGATGAATCAGTCCGCCGTCTGGCAGACCGAGCTGAACGCAGTCGCGACGGCGCTGGAAAAACGCTTTGATACGCAATCCGGTCAGGTTCAGCAGGCCTTGCGTCTGACCCGCCAATTGCAGGACACCCGCATCGGTGCTCGTTTGCCTACCGTGAATAACACCCTGGCGGCCATTGAGAGCCTGCGTCAGGCTCAGGCCGGCCGTAGTCAGGACAATGCCGACGACTCCACGACCGAGCAGGGCGATACGGACCCTATTTTGTCCGACCCTCCTCAATCCACAGAACCTGCCAGCCAGGAGGAGCCCGCTGCTCCTGCTGCCGAACAGACTGAGTCTGCGACTCCCGCTCAATCCGAGACGGAACAGCCGGCTCAGGCGCAGGGGTAAGGTATGCGTACTTGGTTTTGGACTCTCATCTTATTTATCGCTGCGGTCGCGCTGGCTCTGGTCTTGCGTGAACACGCCGGTAATGTCTATTTGGTCACGCCGCATTATCTGGCACGTGCCTCGCTGACTTACGTGGTCCTGTGCACGCTGGGGCTGTTCATCGTGCTGTACGTACTGCTGCGCCTGCTGGCCTGGTTCAGCGATGGTCCGGAGCGTTTCCGCCTGTGGCGTGGTCGTCGCGCTCAACGCCGTGACCAGGCTTTGCTGGAAACTGGCTGGATCAGCATTCTGGAAGGTCGTTACGAGCAAGCTGAAAAAGACTTGATGAAGCTGATGAGCAAAACCCGCTCGCAGTCCAGCAAAGTCGTGGCAGGCTTGGCAGCAGCGCGTGCTGCGCATTACCAAGGTCAGATTGCTCAACGTGACGAAGCCTTGGCCGCCGCTCGTGCTGCCGCTGGCGATGATGCCCGTTTGAAAGAGGCCAGTGCCGTGGCTTCGGCCGAGCTGTACCTGGATCAGAATCGTACCGAAGAAGCCATCGAGCTGCTGCAGGATTTGCAGGATGCCAGTTCGCGCCACTTGCACGCCACTCGTTTGTTGTTGCGCGCCTATCGCCAGCAAGGTAATGCCGAGCGTGTTTACGAGTTGACTCGTTTGCTGGTGCGCCGCAGTGGGATCGAACGTCAAGAGGCACTGAACCACATCGAATTTGCCGCTGCTGCTCGTTTGCGTGTGGGTGGTGCTGAGCAGTTCAAGGCCTTATGGTCGGATCTGAAGTCCGAAGAAAAGATCCTGCCCGGCGTCGCGCTGGAAGCTGCCCTGATTCAAGAACATGAAGGCAATTATGAAGAAGCCGGTCGTATCCTGGAGCCTGCGATTGCAGCCAGTTTCGACAGCCGCTTGCTGGAAGCCTACGCCCAGTGCCCACCTGAATATGTGGGCCGCCGCTTGGCCAAGGCCGAAGAGTGGCTGCGCAGTCAGCCCAACAATCCGGTCTTGCTGTCCACTTTGGGCCATCTGTGCCTGACCAGCCAATTGTGGGGGCAGGGCGAGCATTACCTGCTGCGCAGCCTGAAAATCCAGGGTGATCTGCGTAATCACGCTTTGTTGGGTAATCTGTACGACAGCCTGGGTCGCCATGACGAAGCCGTCTCTTACTGGCGCAAGGCCGCCTCCATGGCCGGCACCTTACCGATTCTGGCGGTCAGCACGGCTTTGCCAGCAGCAGACACTCGCCATGACCCTAGCCATACCGACGCAGACAGCCTGCCATCGCAGGATGACGGCGATCTGCCGCATTACACCTATGCCGCTAGCGTCGTGGCCGAGGACCTGCCGGATCAGGGCCGTCCATTGCCTGTTGTGGCCGAGCCAGTGCCTCCTGCTGCCACGCCTTCGCAAGACAGCTTGAGCTCCTCTTCGGATCTGGATGATTACTTTGATACGGCTCCCATCCCTGGGGTCGATCTCTCTCAAACTTCGGATCGTCCTCGACGCTCCAACGATTAATTTCTTTTATTTTTAAAGGTTTGCACGAATGAGCCTCGCCCAAGTACCTGCTGGCAAAAAACTGCCCGACGAGATCAACGTAGTCATCGAAATCCCCATGAACTCGGACCCCGTCAAATACGAAGTTGACGAGAACGGCGTGGTTTTTGTGGACCGCTTCATGCTGACCGCCATGCACTACCCCTGCAACTACGGCTACGTTCCACAAACCATTTCGGACGATGGCGACCCGGTTGACGTGCTGGTGATTGCTCCATTCCCAATCCAGATCGGTGCCGTGATTCCTTGCCGTCCTATCGGCGTACTGCACATGGACGACGAAGGCGGTGGCGATGCCAAACTGCTGGCCGTGCCTACCGACAAGCTGTACCCCCTGTACCGCAACGTGAAGTCGCCTGAAGATCTGCAGCCCGAAGAGCTGGAGCGTATCAAGCACTTTTTCGAGCACTACAAAGACATCGAAAAAGGCAAATGGGTCAAGGTCAAGGGCTGGGACGGTATCGAAGCTGCCAAGAAAGAACTGGTAGACGGTGCCAAGCGCTTTGCTGACGGCCAGGCAAAATGAGTACCGTCATCCCCGCACCCGCCGTTGTGGCCCTGAATGTACAGGACAGTGAGCAGGTTTTTCCTGTACGCCGCATTTATTGCGTCGGCCGCAATTACGTCGAGCACGCACAGGAAATGGGCTTTACCGGTCGCGAAGATCCTTTCTTCTTCTGCAAACCGGCGGACTCCATCTTGAATGTGCTGCCCGGCGAGGTCTGCGACATGCCTTATCCCTCCCGTACCCAGGATCTGCATCACGAGATCGAACTCGTCGTGGCTTTGTCCAAGGGCGGGCGTGATCTGACCGTGGAGCAGGCTGCTGAATGTGTGTGGGGATACGCGGTGGGTCTGGACATGACCCGCCGGGATTTGCAGACGCAAGCCAAAAAAGCCGGTCGTCCCTGGGAAGTGGGCAAAGCCTTTGACCACTCCGCACCGACCGGCCCTCTGGTCCCACGCAGCCGTATTGGCGAGTTGTCCCAAGGTGCTATCACCCTGGACGTCAACGGCGAGCGTCGCCAGACCGGCGATCTGAATCAGCTGATCTGGAATGTGGCTGAGTCCATCGCTTACCTGTCGGGCCTGTTCGAGCTGGTCCCAGGCGACATTATTTTCACGGGAACCCCAGCCGGTGTCGGCTCGGTGGAACGTGGCGACGTGATGCACGGGGCGATCGACGGTCTGGGTAGCATAGAGGTGCGTCTGGTCTGATCCAGGTCTGAAGAGCTGGTCATGAACCCGTCTGGAGAGCAGTCTCCAGACGGGTTTATTCATTGGGTCTTCTGATGCAAGGCGGGGGCGCGTCGTCATTTGCATGTCTGCCGTCTGACGGTCAGGCGTGTGTAGATGACGGTATATCTTGCCTGTCAGAAGTAATTTATTGATAATTGAGACTTATTCTTATTTGTCTCCCTGCCTGACTCCAGGCTTTCAATGAATACACCCATGTCTGACAAGCTATCCGTGATGACGGTTGAAACGCTCTATTGCCTTCATCATGGCTGGCTGCAGGGCTGGCTGCGCCGTAAGCTGGGCAATAGCAATGATGCCGCTGATATTGCGCAGGACACCTTTGTGCGCATTCTGACAGCACGCACATTTTCCCCAGGTCTTGGCAGTGAACCGCGTGCCTTGCTGACGCATGTCGCGAAAGGCTTGCTGGTCGATCACTGGCGCAGAAAGTCGGTGGAAGAGGCTTATCTGGAAGCCATTGCCCATCTTCCCGCTGTGCATATGCCATCCCCGGAAACCAGACTGATCATCATCGAGGCCTTGATGCGGATAGACGCCATGCTGGCCAGCTTGACGCCGCGCACTCGGGAGGTGTTTTTGCTGGCGCAACTGCATGGCATGACGCTGGCTCAGATTGCCGAGCATATGAAGATGCCCTTGATTACGGTGCGTCGCTACATCCAGAAAGCGCTGGTTGCCTGCGCGGCGGTTGCATAGGGCTAGCATGTCTTCATCCACGGGCACCATCCAGCACGATCTGCTGAAAGAGGCGGCCAACTGGGCCATGACCTTCCAGTACGACACGCCTTCAGACAGCGAGCGTCAGGCTTTCGAACAATGGCGCAGAAAAAGCCCGGCTCATGAAGATGCCTGGACGCGAACACAGGCTGTATTTCATGTTTTCGATCAGTTGCCAGCGGAGATAGGCAAAGAGGTGGTGGAGAAGCTGGATCGTCGCCACAAACGTCGTCACACCTTGCGCATGCTGGGGACGTTGCTGTTTGCTGCGCCCTTGGGGATGCTGGCCGTCAGTCAGGCTCCCTGGCGTCGCTTGACCGCTGATGTGGCCACAGGAACGGGGGAGCGTAAACCTCTGGTTCTGCCTGATGGTTCCCAGCTGGTGCTCAATACGCGCAGCGCCGTGAATATTGCACAAAGCCAGACCGAGCGCCGACTCCATTTGCTGGCTGGCGAGATTCTGATTACGACCCAGCCGGACTCTTTTGCCGTTCCCAGACCTTTTCTGGTCGATACCTCCGCCGGACTGGTGCGTGCCTTGGGGACACGTTTCAGTGTGCGCCAGCTGGATGGTGATACGTTCCGCGTGGCGGTGCTGGAGCATGCCGTCGAGGTTCGGCCTTTGGCGGGGTCGTCTCGTCGCGTACAAGCGGGTGAGCAGGCGGACTTTGATATCAGGGGTGTCAGCACGCCTCGCCCATTACAAAACGCGGATGTGTTTTGGGAGCAGGGCATCTTGTTGGCCAAAGACATGCGGCTTGAGGATGTGCTGGCCGAGCTGGGGCGGTATCGCTCGGGTGTGCTGCGTTGTGATCCGACCTTATCGCAGTTGCGCGTATCGGGGGCCTTGTCCTTGAAGGATACTGATGCCGCCTTGGCCAGCCTGGCGGAGTCTTTGCCATTGCGCATCGTGACTTACTCATCATATTGGGTGGAGCTGGTTCCGCAGCTTTAAAGAGGCGCAACTCCGTGCGTTTGCTCAAGGTTTGAAAAAAATCTTCCATAAAGTGAGCACTTTTTTCGTCTCGTCCGGTGTACCTCTTATGACGCATGACGTCGCAGGTTTTCACCTCCATTGACGAAAGGTTCCTAGCATGGCTTCTCACGCATGTCTGTCCAGACTGGCCCGCAAAACGGCTGACGCGCAGACTTCACACCCCCATCGCACTGTGTTCCGGCTTAGAGCAGATGTTCTCGCTCTGTTTCTCAGTTCCACGCTTTGCGCGTTGACGGCAACCTCCTTGATGGCCAGCTCTCCCGCCCTGGCTGCTGACGTAATGGATACCAGCGCCAAACGAACTTACGCTCTGCCGGCGGGCAAGCTCAGTGACGCTCTGGCCGAGTTTGCCGCGCTTTCTGGTGTACAGCTGGTGTTTGAGCCGCAACAATTGGCGGGCTTGCAAAGCCGCCCCCTGCAAGGGCAGTACAGTGTTCAGGACGGCTTCGCTCGTTTGCTTGCCGACACGACTTATGAAGCGGTCGCTACAAGCGGCGGCCGCTATGTGCTGCGTTCCTTGCCTGAAACGGCCATGTCGTCCTCTGTCGATATCCAGGCGGGTGGCGTCACGCAGCTCAGTCCTGTGATTGTCACCGGTTTGTATCGTGGGGATTTGACGCCGGTGTATGCAGGCGGCAAGGTGGCCACGGGCAGTCGGGTAGGGTTGTTGGGCTACAAGGATTTCATGGAGACGCCGTTCAGCACCATCAGCTATACGGAAGAAGCGGTACGGCAGGCGCAGGATTTGGCGCGGGTAATTGGCTCTACTGACGCTGCGGTGTACGACCTGGGCATGCGTGGCACTGTGCGCGAAGCTTTTGTGATTCGCGGTTTTGACGTGGGTTCGGGCGATATTGCCTTTGGTGGCTTGTACGGTTTACTGCCTTATAACCGTGTCCCTTTGGAGTTAGTGGAACGGGTTGAGGTACTGAAAGGCCCGTCTGCCATGCTCAATGGCATGCCGCCCGGCGGTTCAGTGGGCGGGAGTGTGAACCTGGTCCCCAAACGTGCGACTGAAACGCCGTTGGCGCGTTTACCCGGCATGTTCGTCTCCGATGGCCAATATGGTAGCCATGTCGATGTAGGGCGCCGCTTTGGTGACAAGCAGCAGTTTGGTATTCGTTTCAACGGCTTGTATCAGGACGGAAGTACGGCTACCGATAAGCAGTCGAAACGGGCAACTCTGGCTGCATTGGGGCTGGATTGGCGTACGGATACCGTACGGCTGGCGGCTGACTTTTACGTTAGTAAAGACAATGTGAAAGGTGTCACGCGTGGCATTACGGTGGGTCGCGGATTGGATACGCCCGATGTACCTAAACCAGGGCAGGCTTTGGCACCAGACTGGACATACTCCCGTGCCGAGGACACCGCGTTTGTGCTGCGTGGCGAAGCTGATCTGAGCAAGGATGTGACGGTTTACGGTAACTACGGCCAAGGCAGCACGGATTATGACGGCTTGCTCGGGGTGGTGTTTGCGGTCACCGATCCGCAGGGCCGCTATCGAAACAATTTTGGACAGCAGCGCCAAGTGCTGGATCGCAAGGCAGGTGATGTGGGCATCATGGCCCGCCTGAGCACGGGCAGCGTGCGGCATGAACTGGCCCTGAGCGCTTCATACTATGAGCAAGAAGTGCGTTCCAAAACGGTTGTCGGACTATTGCCCACGGACTGGTACACGAATATCTATGCTCCTACTTGGGGGCCAGCTCCCGCAACAGTCATCGGCAAATCGGACGTGCCCAAAACCGCCTTGTCTCGCCTGAGCAGCGTAGGCATCGCTGACACCCTGTCCTTTGCGGACGATAGCATCATGTTGACACTGGGCATCCGGCATCAAAACGTCCTGAGCGAGTCTTTCCACCCTGTCAGTGGTGTCAGTACGGCGCGCTACAAGGAGTCGGCCACCTCTCCATCGGCGGCCTTGCTGGTCAAGCTCAGCGATGAGGTTTCCGTCTACGGCAACTACATCGAAGGATTGCGCGAGGGGGCGATTGCTCCAGTGGGCACCAATAACGCCGGTGAAATTTTCGCACCGCATAAAACCAGACAACATGAAGTGGGTGTGAAGCTGGATCTGGGTGATTTTGCCGCGACATTGAGTGCCTATCAAATCCGCCTGCCCAACAGCTATATCGACCCCACAAGCAATATCTTCTCCTTCGATGGTGAGCAGCGTAATCGTGGCCTGGAACTGAACTTCTTTGGAGAGCCCGTAGAGGGCTTGCGTCTGATGGGGGGCATTGCCTATCTGGATGCCGAGTTGAGCAAGACAGCCGGTGGTGTCAATCAAGGGCGGTTCGTCATGGCCAGACCCAAGTGGCAAGGCAAGTTGGGTGTGGAGTGGGATGTTCCTGGTGTGACAGGTCTGACGGCAACAGGAAATATGCAGGCGATCCAGGGACAGTATTACAGCAGCGATAACTCGATGCGTGCGGCGGGTAGAACTATCTTTGATGCCGGCTTGCGTTATCAAACTTCCATCAGCGGTCATGCACTGACCTTGCGTGCCGATGTACTGAATATCGCCAACAAAGCCTATTGGTCGGCTGGCGGTAGCGGCAAGCTCTGGCAGGGCGCTCCTCGAACATTCATGTTGTCCGCCAGCATGGATTTCTAATCCAGACGAATTTCACTTATTACCAAGCACGAGGTGGACTATGAATAAATGGCAGCGATATGGATTGCTGGCCTGCGTCAGCGTGACGGCTGCTTGCGCACAATTGGGTGCGGACAAGCGGGCAGCGGTAAGTCCCGCGACCCAGGAGCAAAAAGCGCAGGAAACGATACAGGTGACACGAAAAATGATTGCGCCGCGCTTGTATGAACTCGCTTATTCGGCGCGTCAGCAGGCGGTTTTTGTGGCATCAGCCGGGGGCGCGGATCCTGTCAGTGAGCCTTCCAGAATCTTGCGTCTGAATCCAGCTGATTTGTCGGTGACAGTAGAAATTCCGCTGGAGCGGGGTGGGTTCGGAGTTGCACTGGATGATGCCGCCAACCGTCTGTACGTGGGTAACGCACTGACGGCCTCGGTGACGGTCGTCGATACGGCGCAAAATCGCGTTCTTGGCGTCGTGCAATTGGCCGAGCCCATCCGTTACGACGGCGATAAAACGATCTATCCGCATCTGCTGCGCGAGCTGGTCGTGGATCAGAAGCGGCAACGCCTCTATGCTCCGGGTCTGAGTGCCCAAGGCAGTGTGCTGTATGTCGTCGATACGGCCAATCTGAAACTGGATCAGGTTGTTTCTGGCCTGGGAGCAGGCGCAGCGGGCATTGCTCTGGATAAAGAGGGCAATAGGCTCTATGTGTCCAACTTGCAGGGACAGGTATTTGGCATTGATACAAAGACCTTGACCATCAAAACCCAATGGGAGGTCAAGGCGGATCAATTGCTGAATCTGGCCTATGACCACAAACGCCATCGTCTGCTGGCAAGTGATCTGGGTTCGGAGCGTATGGATACCTTGCGCAAGGAGAAAGCCGGGCTGACGGAGTATGAAAAGCGCGGAACCGGACATAGGATGGTGGCGATTGATGCCAGAAACGGTGCCCTGTTGGCCAGCGTACCGACGGGCAAGGCTCCCATTGCACCGATGCTGGATGAAGGCCGGGACCGTGTTTATGTTTCCAACCGGGATAGCGGCACGGTCAGCGTGCTGGATGCAGAGGACTACACGCTTTTGGCGACGGTGCCTTTGGCGCCGCACCCTAATAGTCTGACCCTGGATGCAGCTTCGGGAAATGTCTACGTGTCCATCAAGGAAGAGAGCAGAACAGCAAGGGAAGGCGTGGCCCGGTTAGCGCCTCGTTAAGCTTGTTTCAAGAACGCCCGCCATTTGAACTACACCCCAAATATTGGACAACCATCCAAGCTTTGGGGGCAGATCAGTTGGCGGTTTTTTTTTGTTCGTTTGCCTGATAAAGGAGACAAAGATCTCAGGAGATGATCCTTTTGTTTCAGGCTTTTTCCTGTTCAGATCAAAACACAATAACAATAATGAGAATCGTTGTTATTATTATGTCCCCTTGATCTATTTACCCCATGCCGTTCTATGTCGCGTTTTTCGTCCTCACGTAAAACTTGGCTCGTGCATTACCACGAGCTGGTTAAGACGTGGACGCGACGTTCATCAAACAGCTGTGATGGGGAAGATGTGGCCCACGATGCTATTGCCGGAATGCTGGAGCAAGACGTAGCCCGAATCAGCAATCCCAGAGCCTATTTGCATCGCAGTGCGGCCAACAGTCTGATACAGCGACAAAAGCGGGAGCAGCCTGCTTTAACGATTCCCTTGCAGGATCTGAGCGAACAGGATCATCCCGTGGTGTCGGGCGCCGAGGAGGCAGCCTATTGCGGGCAGTTGTCGGAAGCCTTGCTGGCGGCCCTGGATGAGCTGCCACCCGTCTGTCAGCAGGTTTTTTCCTGCCACAGGCTGGAAGGCTGGACCGTGCCTGAAATCGCCAGTCATCTGGGTTTGTCTGTCAGTTCGGTAGAAAAGTACCTGACCCGCAGCATGCGTCATTTGCAGCTTAAGTTGCAGCAGTTTTCCTCTTAATATAACGATGCACGCCATGAGCACTTTTCTGTCTTCACCCGCATTGGTACAGGGATTAACCGGCGAGCTATCGTAGCGACTATGAGCTTATCCCATTCACTTCCCATTCCTGATGATCCACACGACGCTGCCGCGTTCTGGTTTGCGCGCGTGCGAGGTGGCCTGATGCAGGAGGGGGATCAGACGCTGCTCAAGCAATGGCGTGAACAGGACCCGCGTCATGCGCAGGCTTATCAGGACATGGAAGCCATGTGGTCGATTGCGCAGGCAACACCGGATGCCGCTTTCAAGGCACGCTTGGCACAAAACACTCGCCCTCGGGCACCGCAATGGGGACGTAGAGCGTTTATCGCAGGGTTGGGAAGTGCCTGTGCGGCGATAGCGGGTGTCGCTGTTCTGGGGCCGCAGCGTTGGCTGGAAAGTGAGCAATATACCCAGCGCTATGTCAGCCGCAAGGGCGAACGGCTTGAGCAGACCTTGCCGGACGGATCGCTGATCAGTCTGAATACCGATAGCGTGGTGCACGTGTCCTTTTATCAATCCGAGCGCCGCGTCGTGTTGGAAAAAGGGGAGGCTTTTTTCCAGGTGCGCTCCGAGCCAGATCGGCCTTTTAATGTCGATGCCGGCCAGGCCGTGATACGGGTGACGGGCACTCGTTTTAATGTGCGACGCGAGACGGACACGGTTGATGTGGCGGTTGATTCCGGTTCGGTACGTGTAGAGAGCGGACCCTGGTGGAACAGCACCAATTACAACCTCGTAGGGGAGCAGGGTGTGCGTCTGGGTAGCGGTCAACAGGCCTCCGTGCAGTCACGAAATATGGTGCAGGCTTTGGCCTGGCGTCAGGGTCGAGCCATTTTCGATGCTGAGCCACTGGAGCACATCGTAGCCGAACTCAATCGCTACAAGGAGCCAGGCATTGTGCTGCATAGCCCATCCTTGCGCGGGCTGCGAGTGACCGGTGTTTTCGATGTGAATGATCCCCAGGCTTTTCTGGGCGTCCTGCCCTCATTGGCACCCGTGGTGATTGTCCAAGGACCCGATGGCCGGTTGGGTATTGCGGCTCGTTAGACCACATATTCTTTGAAAGATACAATTGCTTTCAATTTAGGAACGAGAATCGTTACGGAGTTTGCTCCTGATTGACTCTTATGAGGGAAGGGACAGTTTTGCGTCCCTGATTGCCTTTGGCCAAAGGGCTTGTCGCTTTGTGCGTCGCTTTCCTTATAACGAGTACTACGGTGTATCCACAGAACACAAATAAACGATGGCCTCTTTTTGCCTTACGCCCGGTGCAGGGTGTAGGGCTCAGCGTATTGGCACTGGCCTTGTCGTTCAGTCCCTTGGGGCAGGCGATTGCGCAGGACGCGCCTGCGCTGTCAATCTCTATTCCGGCTCAATCCCTGAACCGGGCTTTACTTGAGTTGGGGCAGCAGGCAGACATTCAAATCTATTATTTGCCCGATACCGTCAGTGGCTTTCAGGCAGCGCCAGTCAGGGGGCGCATGACGCCGCAGCAGGCTATGCAAAGCTTGTTGAGGGGGACGGGCGTGCAAGCCAGCTGGAAAGGGCGAACGGTTTCTTTAACCCTAGCAAGCCGTGATGACACTACGCAATTGGCTCCGATCACGGTTATGGCCAATACGAGCCTGGCGACGGAAGGGAGTGGATCCTATGTCACCCCCAGAGTCAGTATCAGCAAGGGTGAGCAGTCCTTGCGGGAGATTCCCCAGGCCGTCTCGGTCATCACCCGTCAGCAGCTGGATGATCAGGGTGTGACCGATATTCGGGATGCCTTGAACAAGGCGCCGGGTGTCACTATGGTGGCCAATGATCCCGGTGGTCAGTTCTATTCGCGTGGCTTCTTTATCCAGAGCTATCAGTTTGACGGTGTGCCTTTGGAGCGCCAGTTGTATGCGCGTGGCTCTGCCTTTAATTCAGATACTTCGATTTATGATCGCGTTGAAATCATGCGTGGTCCGCAAGGTCTATTTGAAGGCGCGGGGGATCCTTCAGGGTCGGTGAATATGGTGCGTAAACGTCCCACCAACGAGCGACAGTTTGTATTTACTGGCACAACTGGATCGTGGGACCGCTACGGTGCTCAGGCGGATTTGTCCGGCGCACTGAACGACTCGGCCACTGTCCGCGGACGGGTGGTGTTGAATTATGACAAGCAAGACTCCTTCCGCGATTATGTGGGTTCGGTGGATCGCACGTTTTACGGGGCTCTCGACTTTGATCTGGGGCCGGCCACCACAGTAGGTTTGGGTTATAGCCGCGAGAAACCCTATGGTGTCATCGATTGGTCGGCTTTGCCCAATTATGGTGATGGCTCTATGCCAGACTACCCGCGGCATACGAACTTGAGCGCACCCTGGAACCATACGTCCAAGACTCAGGACACCTGGTTTGCAGATTTTGCGCATCGCTTTAACGAGGACTGGAAATTCAAGGCCAGCTTAGTGCGTGTGCGTGAGTCCAACGATGTGAAGTATCTGCTCCGGACAGGGCGTTTGGGCCCTCCTAATACCTTTCGGGGAGACGCCTACGCCTTTGATATGGTGTCGCGCCAATGGGGTGGCGATGCCTATTTGAACGGACGTACTCGTTTGTTTGACCGGCAGCTGGATGTCACCCTGGGCGCTAATTTTTCTCGTTTGCGCAGCCATGACTTGTGGGGCTGGATGCGAAATGTAGAGAACCTGAATGCGTCGTACCAGCAGCGTGTCACCGCTCCCGAATTGGCCAGTGAAGATATTATTGCTGCCAATCGTATGGATGACGGCTATCGTTCGGACAAGAAAGGCGTGTATGCCACGGCACGCTATCAGCTCGCCGAGCCCTTTTCCGTGTTAGTAGGTGGCCGTCTCTCCTGGTATGAGCAGACCTACCTGTCTGACGGTGTTTGGGGGAAATCCGAAACCAATGCCAAGGAAAACAGCAAGTTCACCCCCTTTATGGGGTTGGTGGTGGATCTGGATAATCAATGGTCCGTCTATGCCAGTTACGCCGATATTTTTCGGCCACAAAGCCAGCGCGACCGCTCCGGTGCTTTTCTGAGTCCTGTCACAGGTCGTAATTACGAGTTGGGCTTGAAAGGCGAGTTGATGGATGGACGCGTCAATACCTTGTTGGCGGTTTTCCGCACTGATCAAAAGGGCGTGGCTTTCGAGGATGGTACGGTGCCTGAGAGCGTGGCCAACTTGAATTGCGGCGGTACGTGCTACCGGCCCTCTGCGCAGGTTCGTAGTCAGGGTTTTGAGGCGGAAATCAACGGTGAAATCTTGCGTGGCTTGCAGGTGGCTGCCTCGTATACCTACACCCAGACGCGTAACCGGGGCAATGATGTCCCGTCTGTGGGTTACGATATTTCCGCCAATACGGGTGTGCCACGTCATATGGCACGAGTCTGGGCCAATTACCGTTTGCCAGGGCAATGGCATAAATGGAGCATGGGCGCGGGATTGAATCTGCAAAGTGCTTCGTCCAGCTTCGGCTACTACGGACGCAAGCAAGGTGGCTATGCCGTTGCGGATGCCCGCGTCGCCTATCAGTTTAGCGATCAGCTCAGTGCTGCCGTCAATATCAATAACTTGTTTGACCGCCATTATTTCCAGTCGATCAGTTATGACCATAATTACTATGGCACCCCACGCACTGTTTATCTGACCGTGCAATATCGAATGTAAGGCAACAGAGCCGGCAGCCGGACAAGCCCATCCAGCTCGGCTTTTGCGAATATTCTGGCCCGCTGCCAAGGGGCAGACTGTGAACTGACTTTTGGGAGATTCCAATGAGACAGTTCATCAGGCGGCAGCGCGGCCAGGGCATGGTCGAGTATTTAATTATTGTGGCTTTGGTCGCGGTGGCGGCCATTGCGGTGTACCAGTCCTTTGGTCAGGTGATTCGCAATCAGACCGCGGCCATGGCCAAGGAACTGGCGGGGGAGGATGGCTCCGAGCAGACTCAGCAAGCGCAATCTGCCGCTTCTGCTGCGGCCGCTCAAGGCAGTGCCAAGAGCCTGAAATCCTTTACAGGCAATGCGCAATGAGGCCGCCCAACCGACCACAAGAGGGGGCGGCATTAGCCTGGGGCCTGATCGCGCTGGCACTTCTGTCTGTCGCGTGGGGCGGCTACTTTCATGTGAACCAGATTGCCGAGCAGCAAGGGCGTTTGTCCCTGGTGCTGGATGCGGCTGCCTATGGTGCGGCCACCGAGCAGGCACGTACCTTGAACCTGCTGGCTTATATCAATCGGGCGCAGTTGGGGCATCAACTGGCTTTGGGTCATTTATTGACCTTGGCAACATGGGACAGGGCAGCGCAAACGCAGTCCGGGCAAGCGCGTAGGGCGAATCCGCCTGCGCACTTGGTCGCCATGATGTTTGGTCCCGCACATGGGCTGGCGTATACCCAGGCGCGCTCTGCTGGAGACAACCAGCAGGCCTTAGAACAGGCTTTCCAGGCCCATCAGCGTTTGATTCATGACGTGCTGGCGCAGGCCCAAGAGCAATTGGTAGAGGGGTTACCGCAACGGCGACAAACCATTATTCAGGCGACCTTGGATGGCAGTTTGCCGGATTGGCCGGCTCAAGCCATTCGCTGGCAGTTTGAGCAGGACGACTGGCCGCAGTTTCTGTTGCTACAGTCCGGACAAGCCCAATGGCAGTCGGGCTTGGCGCATCTGGTGTCTTTATACGGGTTTCTGGCCCCACGGGATTACGAGGCTCGCTCTTATCCCGGTGTCGATCGGCGTTGCCCTTTGTGGCAGCATCGTTTGCGTCGTGCTGGTCGTACCGAGTTTGACCGTTCGGGCCGCTGGCATTCCAACGATACGCAGTCCATGCATATGGTTCGCTCCAACCGTTGGATAGGCTGTTATTTCCGTGAGTATGCCATGGCGTGGGCCTTGCAAACGCCAACTCATGCGTCCGGAATTGATGCGCCAGACGACTTTTCAGGGCAGAGCTTCTGGAAGTGGGCGCTGGAGCAGGGCAATAGCTCTTTGCTATCGGCTCAAGGCAATACAGTGGCGCAATCCTGGGCGCGGCGAGATGCCAGACCCTGGAGTCAAAGGTCATGGGTAGACGGGTATGCCTTGGCTGATTCTGAAAAGAGCGCAGGCCCCGATCTGGTGCTGACATTACAGGCCCAAGGCCATTTGGGACAAACCGTTCATACACGGGCGGCGGCGCAATCAGTTTTCTCCCTGCCACCGGATAGGGCAGATTCCGGTGTGGATGCCAAGCCCAGCCTGTTTTTGCCCTTTTGGCAGGCACGGCTGATGGATGCAGGAGGCCGCCAATTATGAACACGCGACAAAAAGGGATCGCACTGGTCGAGGCCTGTTTGCTGGGTGTGGTGTTGGGCCTGATGGTGATGGCGGGACGTTGGCTGATGCAGCAGCAGTATCGCTTGCAGCAAATGCAGCAGAGTACACACTTGAGCCTGTTCACGCACGATGCCCATGGCAAGCCAGTTCCAGCAGCGAGCAGCCCCGTTCAAGAAGCAGTACCGACCCGTTTTTCGGAGTCGCCGATAGCGACAACCCAGCCCTTGCAATGGGAGCTTTTGAGCTTGCGCAGTGGATTCTGGACGGCACAGTCGCGTGTTTCCATTCCGTGGCCGCGTTGGCTGGCAACTCTGTCCATCAAAACACAGTTGCAGCGCCAATCCCGGCTGTGGGCGGCTGCGGGGCAGGCTAACAGTACACAACAAACACGTCAGCGTTTGGAAAACAGTACGACTGCTTGGGGTGAGGCCATGGCCTCAAGCCGGCCCGCTGCCAGAGAAACGATACGGCAGGCAGGGCCTATGGACGCGGCCTGGGGGCGGACACGAGCCGATTTGGATTGGCTGAGCCGGTGGCAGGATTACGTGCCGGATCATGGCCCCAAGGAGCGACCATGAGACAGCTGCTTGCCTTGCTCTTGCTGTTTTTCTTGATGTTCAGCCCTGTGCCGGCTAGAACGCAGCCCTTGCTCCTACCTTTGCAGGACTCCCAAGTTCAGTGGGATCAAGGGCAAATGGCACAGACCGATGTTGGTCCTGTGTATAGCTGGGGACTGAGCACAGACCTGGATGCGCAGACCTTGGCTTCTCGTTTGGAGCCATTCTGTGGAGCTCATTACGGCGCAATCAGATTGGAAGGGCAATGGGTATTTCTGCGTGCCAAAGATGGCAGGAATTGCGTTTTGTGGTTGGAGGATATACAGGCCTCGACCTTGTCGGGTTTATTAAGTGTTTCCGAACACAGTCAGCCTGTTTCCCCCTCATCGGTCTGGTCAGCGCCACCCGTTGCTGGTGCCGTCCTGTGGCAACACGAACAGCCAGGGCAAGTGCAAAGCTGGCTGTTGAAGGCCGAGCCTGGATGGCAAGCCGATTTGCGTCGCAAGGACTGGGGAGGCGAGGCGGGCGAGCGTTATTGGCGCAAAGGCCCGGCCGAGCTGGATGTCATGGAGCTGGAGCATGAGCAGCAGCGCTACTTGCTCTTGATCTGCCGTGCCTGTGGAAAGGAGGCCTCATGATTCGGGCGAAATTCTTTTGGCTATGCCGTCATCCCAGCGCAGGGTTTGGCCTGCTGGCCTTGGTGGCTGGTTTGATGGCAGCCGGGACCAGCAGTCGTTACTTGGACCGGCAGGAAGAGGCTCTGCGGCAAGCGGCGCATCGTGTGCAATTGGATAGGGTGGTAGCCGCCTCCAGTCTGACAGCGGGGACGGTGTTGCAGGCGGAGCATTTGGCCGCCCGTGCCTTTCCTGCTGAACTGGTGCCTAGCGACAGTTGGGATGTGGCGCAGTTTGAGAGTCTGCTAGGGCAAGTGCTCAGCCAGCCTTTGCGGGCAGGGGATTTGATCAGCAAGGCGCATGTACAGGAGGTCAGCAGTCCATTTTCACAGCAATTGCTCTCTGGCAGGCGTGCCCTGACTGTGCCGGTGGATGCGATCAGTTCGGTGTCGGGGTTGATCCGGCCAGGAGATCTGATCGATATCTATGTCAGTTTTGACGACAGGCAGCGGCGGGTAACGGCTCCCTTATTGCAGTCTGTTCTGGTTTTGGCGACCGGACAAAAGTCGGGTGATGGCTCGGCCACGGCCCAATTGGATAAGGACGCATATAACACCTTGACCCTGGATGTAGGACCGGACGATGCCTTGAAGTTGCTGGCGGCCAGACAGCATGGACGTATCAGTGCCTTGCTGCGCAATCCGGATGACCATACGCCCCATCAGGCTGCTGTGCGTGGTGAGTTGGCCGACATTCTGGGACTTGGGCCGGGAGCAAGCCCCAAACAGCCTGTACAGGTTTTGTACGGCAACAGACCAGCAGGGCAGCTTGGGCAGGCGGAAGTGGAGCGTCTGGGTTGGCTGAATATGCCGGACAGCTTTTCTATGGGGCAGCAGCCATGAGCAGAAATCGCTATTGGCCCAGGCGGGTCGTTGTGAGCTTGCTGTCCGGTGCCTTGTTTGGTGCAAGCCTGCAAACCCAAGCCCAGGGCTTGGGGCTGCAAGTGGGCGAGTTGATGGTTCTGCCTGACACGCAGGTGGAGCGGGTGGCGGTCGGCGACGGTGATATTGTTCACGCCGTCACCACGGAATCGGGCGAGTTGATTCTGTTTGCACGCAAAACAGGCAGCACGGTGGTGCAAGTCTGGTCTCATTCCGGGAAGAGCCAGTCCTATCAAGTTGAGGTGTCACCCGAAAACCATAGGCAAACCTTGGCGGAGCTACGAAGTTTGCTGGAGCGCATTCCCGAGCTACGCATCAGCGAGCTGGGCGGCAAGCTGGTGCTGGAAGGAGAGGGCTTAAGCGACCAAGACAAGCAACGCATTCAGGCTTTAAGTCAGGAGCATCCTCAACTGCTGGATTTCACGCAGCAGGACGGTTGGGAACCGATGGTCTTGCTGGATGTGCAGGTAGTCGAGGTGCCGCGCAATAGTCTGCGGGAGCTGGGGGTACGCTGGGACGGGAGTTCCCAAGGTGGTTTGAGTATGGGCGGTGCCTGGGATGCGACCACTCATCAGTTTCTGGACAGGCCTGGAGAAGCCGTTTTGCCTTTGGCTTTCCCCGCCAAGCAGGGCGCGGCGTTCTTTGGTGTTGGCGCCTTGATGTCTGCTCGCGTTCAGGCCATGGCACAGGAAGGGCATGCGGTTGTACTGGCGCAACCGCAGCTATTGGCACGCAGTGGTTCTCAAGCCGAGTTTCTGGCCGGGGGCGAGCTGCCTTACACCACCACGGACGACAAGGGAAACAGCAAGACCAGCTTCAAGCCTTACGGTGTGTCGCTGCGCATTGTGCCGCGAGTCGAGCGTGGCGGGTTGGTGCGTTCGCAGATCGAGGTGGAGGTTAGCTCCGTTGATGCCAGCCTATCCCAACCCGCCGGGCCGTCTTTGAAAACCCGACGAGCTTCGACCGAGTTCAATGTCCGTTCAGGACAAACGCTGGTGCTGGCAGGGTTTATCTCGCGTGAAGAATCTCGGCATGTGGATCGTCTACCGGGATTGGCCAGTTTGCCAGTGCTGGGCGCCTTGTTTCGTTCCGAACGCTTTGCCCGACAGGAAACGGAACTGGCGGTATTTGTGACGCCGACTTTGGTGGCTGCGGAACATCCTGATTTGCTGGCTCGGCAGGCCAATGCTGCCCAGTGGTTGGATCAAACCTTTCCTGATGCTCCGCGCTTGAATACACCTGTGCGTGCCATCCCCAAGGGAGCAGGGCGAGGCACCTGGTCGCAATGGGTAGAACCTGATAGTGAGGTATTTCGTGTTGAACCTTGAACTTGAGTCGGAGCTGGGGACGACGCGCCCCTGCACGGTCAGTTTGCCGGCCTTGATAGGGCGTGACCCGGCCTGTGATGTGGTTCTGCCGTCCTGGCGTATCGCGCGCCAGCATGCCAGTTTTCTGAAGCGGGCGGGGGCGGTGTACATCCAGGATCACGGCTCTTTGACGGGCGTACAGCTTAACGGCAAACGGGTTTATGACGATGGGCCTTTGCGCTTGGGCGATGTACTGGTGCTGGGAGGGTTCAAGTTGCGGATTGCCGGTTTTGGGCAGAAGGTTCAGCCCAGAGTTGATATGGCCGTTTCGGACTTGGGAAACCCACCGGAAACCTCAATACCGCAGTCCTTTACGATGGAAGAACCGCGTCAGACACCACAAGGTGAGCAAGGTTTTTTCCCTCCTGGGCAAGCTGATCTTCCGGTATCCGATAGTGATCTGTTCAGACAGGAACAGCAACGCCTGCATCAAGCCTTGTTGAGTGCGTTGGAATTGGAGCGTCGAGACCTCTCCCGCGTCACAGACAAACAGTTGAAGCAGGAAGCCTTTGATTGCTTGGGTCGTTTGATCCAGGCCCAATGTGCTGTCCCCAAGCATGAGCAAGCCAGACTGCAAGCCAGTGTTTGTGCCGAAGCGGTGGGTTTGGGCCCTCTGGAGCCTTTACTGGCTGATGCCTCGGTCTCGGAAATTATGGTCAATCATTATGACCGGGTGTTTGTTGAGCAGGCGGGGCGGCTCCAGGCCCATCCTCTGGTGTTCAGCAGCGAGTCGGCCTTGCGGGCGATTATTGACCGCATCCTGGCTCCCTTGGGTAGACGGCTGGATATCAGCTCGCCCGCAGTGGATGGGCGCTTGGCCGATGGTTCGCGTTTTCATGCGGTACTGTCGCCCATTGCGGTCAAGGGAACCTGCGTGACCATACGCAAGTTTCCGAAACGACGCCTGGGGCTGGAGGATCTGTTGCAGACAGGCAGTTTGTCGCCGGAGATGGCCGCTTTCCTGCAACAGGCGGTGCAGCGACGCTGCAATATTTTGGTTTCGGGTGGAACCGGGACAGGCAAAACGACTTTGCTGAACGTGCTCAGCACCTGCATTGATTCAGGTGAAAGAATCGTGACCCTGGAAGACGCGGCTGAGCTGCAGTTGCAGCACAGTAATTGGGTGGCTTTGGAGTCCCGACCCGCGAATGCAGAAGGTCAGGGGCAGGTCGATATACGGAGCCTGTTGCGACAAGCCTTGCGAATGAGGCCAGACCGGATTGTGGTGGGGGAGTGCCGGGGCGCAGAAGCTTTCGATATGTTGTCGGCCATGAACACCGGCCACGAAGGCTCGATGGGGACCTTGCATGCGAATACGCCTCGCGACGCCTTGTCCCGCCTGGAAGGGATGGTGTTGATGGCAGGCCTGGATTTGCCTTTGCTGGTTGTGCGAGAGCATATCGCGCGGGCTTTGCACATTATCGTGCAATTGAGCCGCTTGCCTGATGGGAAGCGTTTGGTGCACGAGATTGTGGAGGTGACCGGCATCGAGGCGCAGCGTATTCAACTGCAAACCTTGTACAGCTATCGCCCGGAGTTCGGTTTTGCCGCCAGTGGCTTGCGTTCCGAGCATGTTTCGTCTGCAGAGAGGCAGTCATGAGATTTCTCAGTGTTTTGCTGATTGTCTTGGGTACCACGGCGTTGGCCTATGTATTGCTACGTTCAGGACAGCGTCTTGCCAAGCGTTATAGGCAGCAACTGCTCAGGCAGTCCGAGCAGAGTTTGCAATCGCATTTTGTATTTGTACGCAGTCAGTATTTGGCTTTTGGGGCCTGGGCTTTATTGCCTCTGATCTTTTTGACGGCCTGGTGGCTGATGCAGTCGTTCTGGCTGGCAGCGATGGTAGCCCTGCTGGCTGCAGTCACGCCTCTACTGGTTCTGCGCTGGATGGGACAGCGGCGCTTGGCAAGCTTACGACGACAGTTGCCTGACTTTGTTCTGTCTTTGGCCTTGAGCCTGCAAGCAGGTTTGGCCTTGCAAGCGGCTTTGCAGCAGCTGTCTCAATCTTTGCCTGCGCCCTTGGGGCAAGAGCTGCGTTTGCTATTGCGTCAGCAGCGCTTGGGGGTGAGTGCCAAGGACTCGTATCAAGACCTTCTGGATCGAGTGCCGGTGTCAGAACTGGCCATGTTGTTCAGTGCCTTGCAGATGGGCCAGAGCACGGGGGCGGGGCTAGGGGAACGCTTGAAGATACTGGCGCAAACCATTCGGGCGCGACTGACCATCGAGGACAAGATTGTTGCCTTGACCGCGCAGGCCCGTTTGCAGGCGCGCATCATGTTCTGCCTACCGGGTTTTGTGGCGGGGGCTCTGTACCTTCTGGATGCCACCGCATTTGAGCAAGCCTGGTTCAACACATTGGGTGTTTGGGTGGCGGGGGCGCTAGTGGCCATGCTGCTGATGGGGCTGTGGTGGATGCAAGTGATCCTGCGAGGGGAGGGGTGATCATGATCACACTGATCTGGATGCTCTCTGCCTTGAGTGCAGCCTTGTTCCTGATGGCATTCCTGTGGGCTTGGCGCGGCCGTTATCTGCTTTTGCTGCAAGGAGGCAGCAGTTTGGGGCAGGCGGCCTGGCAGGCTTGGGAAGCCCCGTTTTCAATAGCTCTGAATCTCTGCCTGTCCTTGCCTTTTATGCATGAGTGGCCCGAGCGATTGTGGGGTTCGTATGCCAAGGAAGTACGGGGGTTTTTAAGCAAACGTGTGGCCTTGACTGGATTGCTCACGAGTCTTGTCAGTGCTTTCTTGTTAACTCAGGGAGTCTCATTGATGGAGCTTGCAGGGCTGGCTGTGACTGGCTTCTTCCTGAGCGTACTGCAAGCTATCTCACGAGGAAGAAAACTGCAGCGTCAGCATCATTTCCGTTGCCGCCGGGACTTGCCATTTTTTCTGGATCTGCTGGTGCTGGCTGTCGAGTCCGGACTGGGCTTGCAGCAAGCCTGGGCGCGTGCAACGCAGGCCCTACCGCAAGGCAGTCTGCTGATCAGCTTGAACAAGGTACAGGGCGAGGTTCGGGCGGGACGACGTTTGCCGCAAGCCATGCGCAATGTCGCTTTGAGTTTCAGGCAGGCAGAGCTGGAGGAATTGGCTTTGTCTTTGGAACTGGCACAGGACACGGGTTTGTCCTTGGCTTTGTTGCTACGCGCTCAAGCAGAAAAATTGCGTAGTCATTTGCACTTGGAAGCCGAGCAAAGAGCCCTCAAGCTGCCTGTTTATTTGCTGGCCCCTTTGGTCGTGTGCATTTTCCCCTGCACGTTTCTGGTGATTGCGATGAGTCTGCTAGGTCCGTGGCTAGCAGGGGGAGCTTGAGAGATGCCTGGATTTGTATTGATTAAACAGCCGTCGCAACAGGCGCAACAACAGCCCTTGTGTTTATTCGATGCCCATTCCTTTTGGGCCCGCTGGCGCGGCTGGAAGGCACTGCCACAGAGCAAAGCTTTCGCAATTGCTGTGTGGCTGCGGCCTTGTAGGGCGGTGCATCTATGGGGAATGCGGCAGGCTCTGGATCTCTGCTTTCTGGATGAAGATGATCAGCCCTTGAGGTTTTGTCCGGCTGTACCTGCGGGAGCGATACGTTGGCACAGAAAAGCCAGATCGGTACTGGAGGCGCCGGTCGCTTCTCTGTCGGGGCCGGAGCAGTTTTCGCCCTGGGCCGCCGCCCTGCAGGAAATACGTCAAACAGGGGGCGGGGTATGGCTGGACCGGGCTTAGCCTTGTGCGGCGTCGCGCATCGGATCACCAAACACGCTGCGGTAAGCCGGGTAGAAGCTGGCGTACAGGATGGCAGCCATCGCCAGATTGATAGGTGTCAGCACCATGGTGGCCGTGCCTGGACTTAAACCCGCTCCCAGCAGCAATTCGCCCAGAGTCTGGATGGCGAAGAAGGCAGCCGCCCAGCATAGGCCGTACAGCAGGAAGGCGGCCTTGTTGCGCCAGCAAGCCACCATGGAAAAGAACAGGGCTTGCTTGACCGGGATGGCATGCCAGCCTACCAGGGCGGGAGCGTGCCAGAATAGGGCGGACAGGCCCAGATACAGCACAAAGAACAAAATGATGGGCTTGCGAAAGGCCGCCATGACTTCCTGTGGAGTGGCATTGCTGTTGTCCATCAACTGGGACAGCTCATTCACAAAAGGGAAAGTCGCCACAAAGCCGACGACCAGGCAGGCCAACAAGTAAATGATGCCCAGTTTGATCAGGCGGTTGCGTACCGGGGCGGGCTTCAAGGGCTCGGTCCACATGCCCAGGCGAATGACCTCGCCCTCATGAATGCGGCGACAGGCATTCTGAATGATAAAGGTCATGGTCGGGACCAGTACGATCAGTACCATCTGGCCGATGATGGGGAAAATATTGCTCAGATTGATCAGGATGGAGGTGATCAAGCTCCAGAAGAACAGAGCAGCTGGTTGCAGCTTGAACAAGCGCAATCCTTCCTGAATCCAGTACCACCCGTAAAGAAAGGGGAGCTTGGCAGCTTGCATATCAGTATCCGTGTTTATCGAGGGAGCGCCGGTACAGCATGGTCGCGACGCTGGCGCAGCACACGCTCAAAGTGCCGCGGGTCATGCGGCTTGAGGGTTTGAGCGGGGCGGGGCAGATAAAAGTCGTACAGGCGCGAGATCCAGAAGCGCAGCGCGGCGGCCTGGATCAGTATAGGCCAGGCGCTGTGCTCGGCTTCGGTAAAGGGCCGCACCTGGGCGTAGGACTCCAGCCAGGCCTGGGCTTTTTCCAGATTCAGGGCACCGCTCAGGCGGTCGATACACCAGTCGTTTACGGCAACGGCCACATCAAACAGCCAGGTGTCGCAACCGGCAAAGTAAAAGTCGATAATGCCGCCCATCTGGGGCGCTTCCGAGGTGCCGGCAAACAGCACGTTGTCGCGGAACAGGTCGCAGTGAGCCGGGCCTTGTGGCAAGGCGCGATAGGTGTCGCTGTCGGCAAAACGGCTTTGTTCTTGCAAGACGGTCTGGATCAGCTCGGACTGGCTCTCGTCCAGAAAGGGCAGAACCTGGGGAACGGTGGCTTGCCACCAGCTCAGGCCGCGCAGATTGGGTTGTTCCAGAGGGAAGTCCTGGGCAGCCAGGTGGGCCTGAGCTTGTGTACGGGCGATCTGGCGGCAGTGTTCAACCGTGGGCTCGGGCTCGTAACCACCACGCAGGCGCGTCACAATCGAGCAAGGCTTGCCGTGCATGACACAGATGCGTTTGCCATCGCGGCGAGTCATGGGCTCGGGCACTGGGACACCTTTGGCGGCCAGGTGGTGCATCAGCTCGATATAGAAAGGCAGTTGTTCCAGCGTCAGGACTTCAAACAAAGTCAGAACGTACTCGCCCTGGGTGGTGCTCAGAAAGTAATTGGTGTTTTCAATGCCGGCGGTAATGCCACGTAAGGAAACAAATTCGCCAATTGTGTATTGTTCCAGCAGTTCGCGGGCGTCAAGTTCGCTGACAGAAGTAAAAACAGCCATGCTTTCAGTGAGGGTCCGGTTGTTGGCGCACTATCAGGCGCGCAAGTATGTCAAACGGCCGATTTTAGACCAGTGCGCCCGCTTTTTGGAGCCTTGCGGCGATTTACCGCGCTTTATCTTCATCCTGTGGTCGGCTGAAACCATTAAAATGGGTGTTTTCCCTTTTTCACCAAGCCTGCAATCAGGCTATTTGCTCCCTGTTTATGACTAATTTTGTGAAGCCGGACAGCCAGATGTGGCGTTTGAGTGTGGCGCCCATGATTGATGTGACTGACCGCCACAGCCGCTTTTTTCATCGTCTGCTGGCGCCGCGCGCTTTGCTGTTTACTGAAATGATCACCACGGGTGCACTGACGCACGGCGATCAGGCACGTCATCTGGATTTTGATCAGGCAGAGCATCCGGTGGCCTTGCAACTGGGTGGCAGCGACCGGGACGCCTTGGTGACCAGCGCTCTGGCAGGTGAAAAGTGGGGCTACGACGAAATTAATCTGAACTGTGGCTGCCCCTCGGAGCGGGTTCAAAAAGGCGCTTTCGGTGCCTGTTTGATGAACGAGCCGCAATTGGTGGCAGACTGCGTCAAAGCCATGCAGGACGCGGTCTCTGTGCCCGTGACGGTCAAGCATAGGCTGGGGCTGGATTACAACGAGTCCTACGACTTTGTGCGGGACTTTGTGGGGATTTTGTTCGAGTCCGGGTGTCGAGTCTTTACGGTTCATGCCCGCAATGCGGTCTTGAAAGGCTTGTCGCCCAAGGACAATCGGGAGATTCCGCCTTTGCGCTATGACATGGCCATGCAGTTGAAAAAGGACTTTCCTGAAGCGCTGTTCATCTTGAATGGCGGCATTCAGGAGCCGGATCAGGCGGTAGAGCTGGAAGAACAGTTCGATGGCGTGATGCTGGGCCGGGCAGCCTGGCATACGCCAGCGGTATTAAGCGAGATTCATCGTCGCCTCTGGCCCGAGCATCCCTTGATGGACGAGGACGCTGTGGTGGAGCAGATGATTGCTTATGCCCGGCACCATGTTCAGGCAGGTGTGCCGTTACGCATTGTGATCAAGAGCATGTTGGGCTGGCCGCACGGCAAGAAGGGCGCACGTCAGTGGCGTCGTACCTTGTCAGATCACCATTGCTTGGCCAAAAACGATCCAGGCCTGCTTGCGCAGGCCTGGGAAGAATTGCAACGCCGTCAGTAAAGGCGGCCAGATCCAGGGGATCAGGATGCGCTGGCTTGCTCGGAATCGGTAGGCCAGTCGCGGATGTAGGCTTTGAGCATATTGTTCTCGAACTGCTGGGCGTGAACAATGGCGCGGGCCATATCAAAGAAGGAAATAACTCCCATCAGCACCGGACCGTCCATCACGGGCATGTAGCGTGCGTGGTTGTTCAGCATCAGGCGCTGCACCTCGTCGGCGCTGGTGTTGGGGGTGACGCTGACAGGGGCGTCATCCATGATGCTGCGCACCGTAAAGCCCTGGGCCTTGTCGCCCTGAGCGTGCCAGTGGCGAATGATCTCGCGAAAGGTCAACATACCCACCAACTGACCATGCTCCATGATCACCAGCGAACCAATATCCAGCTCGCTCATGCTCTGTACCGCTTTTTCAACGGTCATTTCGGGGGTGCCTGTATAAAGCGTGTCTCCCTTGACACGCAGGATTTCACTGACTTTTAGCATACTGGGTCTCCTGACCGGGATCGGCGTTTAGTATGGCTGGTTGTCCTGTCAGAATGCCTTGCGGCGACTCAAACAGTTCTTCCAGATTGGATAGTCGCTGATCGAAAAACTGAGAAAGATAATTGAATACATATTCTAGCGGACCCTCGTGGGTATGGGCGCGGTCCAGCAGAAATGCCTTGGTAAGTTGTTTCAGGCTGACCTGACGCAGATCGCAACTCAGTACCCACTGTTCGTCATTGTCTTGCTGGGTATCAGCAATCAGTCCCATGGACTTGAGCTTGCATAAAATGCCGTAGAGCTCGTCCGGGTCGCGTTCCAGCTTGTGGCTGAGTTCACGTACGCTAAGTCCCTGCTGGCTCTGACGGTTCAGCCACAGCTGGTAGAGCAGGTTCACGGCATCGGTAAAGGCGATGCCGGGCACATTGGTCTTGACCCAGTTGCGGCCACGCCAATCGGGCAAAATGGCCACCATGGAAGCGCCCAGCAGGACGATCAGCCAGGAAATGTAGATCCACAGCAGGAAGATCGGCAGGATGGCAAAGGCGCCGTAGATAATCGTGTAGGTGGGAAAGCGGGTCAGGTAAAAGGCGAAACCGGCCTTCATCAGCTCCAGCAAGGCAGCGGTAACCACCCCGCCAATCAGGGCGTCGCGCCACCATACGCGGCGGTTGGGCACGTACATGAACAGCGCCGTCAGCCCCAGGGCCGTAAACAGGAAGGGGACGTAAGACAGGGCAAAGGTCACTATGCCGGACAAGTCGCCGATATAACCCAAGGACTCCCTGGCCAGAATGGTCGTAGCCCACAGGCTGGCGCCGGTCAGAATCGGGCCCAGCGAAATAATGGCCCAGTACACCAGCAGGCGTTGCCCCAGTGGGCGTTGCACGTGTACCTGGAAAATATTGTTGAAGGTCTCGTCAATGGTCATGATCAGCATGATGGACGTGACAATCAGGAACAAGCTGCCTACCGCCGTCAGGCCTGACGCTTTGGAGGCAAACTGGTTCAGATACAACATGATGTTTTCTGACACCACTTCGGGCATCAGGTTACGGGTCAAAAACCCTTCCAGGGCACTTTCAAATTCCTGAAACAGTGGAAAGGCCGTGAACAGCGCCAGCACCACCGTCAGCATGGGGACAATGGCCAGGATCGTGGTGTAGGTCAGGCTGGAGGCCACCTTCATCAGATCTTTTTCGGCCACCCGCTTGATGGCAAAGCGCGCCACACTTAAAAAGTGATGTTTGGCAGTGGGGGCGGGCGAGGGCTCCTGCCGGGATACAGGATCGGTGTTATCTGGGTTCAAGTCTGTTTGTTCAGCTTGCTCAGAGGGCATAGGGAAGTTCTCGTCGTTTTTCATAGCGGTTTGATGCGGCGGACGCTGCTTTTCGACAGGGTTCAGGTGATAATAACAGCATGCATGAACCTTTAAACCCCATACTTCATCGAGTGGCGGCCCTGGCTTTGGTCGCCTTGATTGCTTTGTGCCTGGCCTGGGAGCTTCATTTTGCGCCCCTGAAACCCGGCGGCTCCTGGCTGGTGCTGAAAGTGATTCCTTTGGTGCTGCCGCTGCGCAGCGTGCTCAAGGGCAATTTATATACCCTGCAATGGACGTCCATGATGATTCTGCTGTACTTCGCGGAAGGGGTCATGCGTGCCTGGTCGGACCCGGTGGCTGAAGTCATGCCCTGGGCGATTGCAGAGATTGTTCTGTCCCTGATTTATTATTTCTGCGCCATTTTTTATCTCTGGCCTGCCAAGAAAGCAGCCAAGCAGCGCAGCAAGGCCGAAAAAGCCGAGGCTGCCAAAGCCGCCAAATCGGCCTAAGGGGGTCTGTATGTCCAGCTTGTTCGATGGCCTGGCCATCAGTCACCATTTTGCGGATTTGCCCTCGGCTTTCCATACGGCGGTTCCGCCGCAACCCCTGGCCAATTCCCGCCTGCTGCACGTCAATAAGGAATTGGCGGCGCAACTGGGCCTGGATGTCTCCCGTCTGGGGGAACAGGAATTTCTGGATGTAGTCAGCGGCCAAGCCCCCTTGCCGGGTGGCCTGACGGTCTCGGCTGTATACAGTGGTCACCAGTTCGGTGTCTGGGCAGGACAGTTGGGCGATGGCCGTGCGCATTTGCTGGGGCAAATCGATACCCCCACGGGCCCGCAGGAATTGCAGTTGAAGGGCGCCGGTAAAACCCCGTATTCCCGTATGGGCGATGGCCGTGCTGTGCTGCGTTCCAGTGTGCGCGAATATCTGGCCAGTGAGGCCATGGCCGGTTTGGGCATTGCGACCAGCCGGGCCTTGGCCCTGGTCACTTCGGATACGCCTGTGTACCGGGAAACCGTGGAAACGGGCGCGATTGTGACACGTGTTGCCCCCAGTTTTGTGCGTTTTGGCTCGTTTGAACATTGGGCCAACGACGCAAGCCGTGTGCGTGAATTGTTGGACTATGTGCTGCGCGAGTTCTATCCGGAACTGCTGGTCGAAGGCGATTCGGAGCAGGAGCGCGTCTGCCGCTTCTTGCAGGAAGTGACGCATCGCAGCGCAGAAATGGTGGCCGACTGGCAGACTGTCGGCTTTTGCCACGGCGTCATGAATACTGACAATATGTCCATTCTGGGCCTGACCATTGACTACGGTCCGTACGGCTTCATGGACCGATTCCGTGTGAATCACGTCTGCAATCACAGCGATAATCAAGGCCGTTATGCCTGGAATGCGCAGCCTGCGATTGTGCATTGGAACTTGTATCGCCTGGCCAGTGCCTTGATGGTGCTGGATCCAGATGTGGATGCGGTGAAAGAGCGTTTGCAGACCTTTGAAGCTAGTTTCCTGAAGCGCTATCACGCCAATTTGCAGGCCAAGTTCGGCCTGCGCACCTGGCAGGCGGATGACGCGCAACTGGTCGATGACTGGTGGCGCTTGCTGCACAACAGCGGGGCGGATTTCACCTTGTCCTTCCGTGCTCTGGCACAGGCCAGCAAGGCACCCGAGGCTTTCCTGAGTCTGTTTGAGGGTTCCGAAGATCAGGCCCAGGCCTGGTGGCAAGCCTATAGCCAGCGTCTGAAGCTGGACGGTTCCGACACGCCAGAGCAGCGCGAGTCCATGAATCGCGTCAATCCTTTGTATGTGCTGCGTAACCATTTGGCTGAGCAGGCCATCCAGGCTGCTGCCAAGGATGACGCCAGCGAAATTGACACCTTGCTGAAGCTGCTGCGCGACCCATACACCGAGCGGGCCGGTTTTGAGGCCTATGCCATGCCGCCGCCAGAAGGCAGTGCGGAGCTGGCCGTCAGTTGCTCTTCCTGAAAGACCGGGCGCGGCGCATGTCCGGATTCGGGAACAATGCCATAATCGTGCCTGTCTTTCATTTTTCCTCATCTCTTTGCGTTCACTTTCTCTATGTCCGGCAATACTCTAGGTAAAAGCTTCCGCGTCACGAATTACGGCGAATCTCATGGTCCAGCGATCGGCGCAGTGATCGACGGCTGCCCTCCGGGCCTGGAGCTGTCTGAACAGGATATTCAGTTTGAACTGGATCGCCGCCGTCCTGGCACCTCGCGCCACGTGACTCAGCGCCGTGAGCCGGATCAGGTGGAAATTCTGTCCGGTATTTACGAAGGTCGTACAACTGGCACGCCCATTAGCCTGCTGATTCGCAACTCCGATGCGCGCAGCAAGGATTACGGAAATCTGCTGGATACCTTCCGTCCCGGCCATGCGGATTACACCTACTGGAAGAAGTTCGAGAACCGCGACCCGCGTGGTGGTGGTCGCTCTTCAGCTCGCCTGACTGCGCCTACCGTGGCAGCCGGTGCAATTGCCAAGAAATGGCTGGCCGAGCACTTCGGCGTGAAGATTCGCGGCTATATGAGCCAACTGGGTCCCATCGCCATTCCTTTCAAAAGCTGGGATGTGGTCGAGCAGAATCCCTTCTACGCGCCAGACCTGGACGTGGTGCCGCAGCTGGAAGCCTATATGGACGAGCTGCGCAAAGAAGGCGAATCGATTGGCGCACGCATTGAAGTTGTGGCCGAAGGCGTGCCCGCTGGCTGGGGTGAACCTATTTACGACCGTCTGGATGCCGATATCGCCCATGCCATGATGGGTTTGAACGCGGTAAAAGGCGTGTCCATTGGCGCTGGCTTTGATTGCATTACGCAAAAAGGCTCGGAGCACGGTGATGCGCTGTACCCCGATGGTTTCAAGACCAACCAGGCCGGTGGCGTATTGGGTGGTATTTCCTCCGGGCAGGCCGTGACGGTTTCTCTGGCGATCAAGCCTACTGCCAGCATCCGTACCATGCGTCCTTCCGTGAATCGAGCCGGTGAAGCGGTTGAAGTACAGACACTGGGCCGTCACGACCCTTGTGTGGGTATTCGTGCCACGCCGATTGCCGAAGCCTTGCTGGCCATTGTGTTGATGGATCATTGTCTGCGTCATCGTTCGCAGTGCGGCGTCTGAAACTGAGGGTTTGTGCAGGACCCTAGCACTTCATTTTCTTGTCAGGTTTGTTTTTTGGAGCTGAGCATGAAAGGTATTGCGAAAGGAAAACGCCTTTTGGCGGCGGGTTTGATACTGGCCGTGACGGGCTGTGCCACGGTGCAGACGACGGAAAGCGGGACGGTAGGTGTCGAGCGCAAACAATTCATCTCCAATCTGGTGTCCGAGGCCGAGCTCAATCAGGCGGCGGCCCAGAATTATGCTCAGGTCTTGTCCCAGGCTCGGCAGCAAAAGGCGCTGGATACCGATGCGGCCCAGACTCGTCGGGTCAAGTCCATTGCCCAACGCCTGATCGATCAAGTCGGTGTTTTCCGTGCGGACGCCCGCTCCTGGAATTGGGAAGTCCACCTCATCAATGAGGACGAAGTTAATGCCTGGTGTATGCCGGGCGGCAAGATGGCGGTTTACAGCGGCTTGATCAAACGGATTCAGCCAACTGATGCGGAACTGGCTGCTGTCATTGGGCATGAGATTGCCCACGCCTTGCGAGAGCATTCGCGTGAGCAGGTTTCCCAGAAAATGGCGACTTCTTTCGGTTTGACGGTGCTCTCCGCCCTGACTGGTGTGCAGGCTGTGAACGATTTGGGCGGTACGCTCAGCGAAGTCATGTTTGAACTGCCTAATAGCCGCACTCACGAATCCGAGGCCGATCTGATCGGGGTAGAGCTGGCTGCGCGTGCAGGCTACGACCCGCGTGCTGCGGTCACCTTGTGGCAGAAGATGGGGGCCCTGGAGCAGGGTAGAAGTCAGCCGGAGTTCCTGTCTACTCACCCGGCTTCCTCAACCCGTATTGCGGATTTGCAGGCGATCTCGGAACGGGTCATGCCTTTGTATCAGCAGGCGGCCAAACCGTGAAAGACCGGCGTTAGAGGTACTAAATTTGAAACGAAGAACGCCCTCAATGTGGAGGGCGTTTTTGTGCCATGGTTCTGGCACTTGGTTTTGCTAAGTTGTGCTCAAGCCGAGCCTTATTCATGCCCGCCTGGTAATCAGTGAACTCGATATTTCGGCCACCGCTTTGCCAAGAATCAAATGCTGTTCAGGATCAAGGTGAACGCCATCGACCTTGCTGGAGCTAATGACACTGCCGGCATCAAAGAAATGGCAGTTCGCTTCCTCGCACACCTGACGATAGGCGTGTGCCAACCCGACACATTTGTGTTCGCCGCCCTGGAACTTCGGTGCGATAGGTCCTTTCGGGGTTTGAATGGCAGGTGGCGCCACGACCAGTATCGGGGGTATGGGCATGCCCGGCTCAATCGCTGCGCAGCGGATGGCGGATACCAGCGCCAGGATGCCTTGTGATGAATGCCATGCATTGTGTTCGTGCATGGACTGAAAGTCATTCGTCCCCAGCATCAGGATGACCAGATCAAGAGGGGAGTGGATTTCAATCCGCTGTGCCAAGCCTGTTAATCCATTGCGTCCAGGCTTGAAAGGGTCGTCCCATACGGTTCGTCGCCCATTCAAGCAGTCTTCAATAACCCGGACTTTCTGGCCTGCGGCGCACAGCGCAATCTCCATGACACCTGGCCAGCGTTGCTCGAAAAGCAGGCGCTTTCTGCTTGCAGGAATAATTCCCCATGACAAGGAATCAGAGTAGACAAGAATGTGTTTCATGACTGCTCCATAGCGTTTTTCCAGATACTTTATACCGTAGCAGGATCGAGTTTATTGATGACCAGGCCGCTTGATTGCTTTGCTAGGTGTCAGACCAGTGCATATCGCTTCAATGCCTCTGTTGCCTGTCGCATGGGCAAGAGGCCTTCATCACCAAGCGCCTTGAGCGCGGCGGCCACTATCCATGGCGCGCTGGGAAATCTACTTGCTTCTGGGAGAGAGTCGGCCCCCAGGGCGACAAAGCGGGCAGAAACAAAGCCGCCGATCTGCTCGGCAATGTATTGCCCATATCCGGTGACGGCTAACACGGGCGATGGCGTCGATCCAAGGCAGTTCTGAAGATGCGCTGTTTTTTTCTTGGAGAGCGGATGGAGCATGTTCCAGCGCTCCACCTCCTGAGCTTCTCGTGTCAGACGGGTATAGCTGGGGCAACTCCAGACCTCGCTGCTGATATTCCAGTCCTCGCGCAGGAGTCTGGCCGCTTCGACCACGTTTCCCAATGCCTGACCAGCTCCCAGTAAACGGATCGCCGAGTCGGGCGCAGCAAGAAGTTGGTACATGCCTTTGTACGCTTCCTGTACATCGGCTTGCCGTGAGGCTGGCACCTTTCCAGTGTCATCGTGCAGTGTCATAAAGAGAAAACCGGGCTCGTCGTCTACGTACATGGCTTGCAGGGCGGAACGCATAATAGCGAGCGCTTCCTGCCCAGAAGCAGGGTCGTAGGGGATGCCGTTCAAGCTGTTGGCCAGCCAAAGCGGAACGGCGGGCTGTACGCTTTTGGGCCACCGCGAGGTGGTGATCTCAGCGTCGTTGCACACAATGCCGCGCTCGGCGGCTTCGTATATCGCAGCGCGCAGTCCGGCGACGGATTCGGAACGCAGCAGATAGAGCAATGGGATCTCGACGTGTTCAGGCCCATCTCGAAACCAGAGCGGCCATGCGCTGATATTGCCTGTGTCCATGTCAGTCTTATCCGAGGCTGGCACGGATGCCTGACCTGGAGAAGCCCGCACGATCCACATTTTGCTATGGGTTTTATCGTCTTGTGCCAAGTCCTGGGCGATGACTTGAAGCGCACGGTAAGGAGAGGCAGCACGACAGGCTCGCTCCATGTCTTGCGTTGCCAGTTTTTCAAGGCACGTCGCCGCCGCCATCCGGGTTTGCGGCGTAGCGGTGGGCGGACGAAGACGCTCCAAATTCATGGTTTACCTCTGCTGATGGGTTTCTTGCATGACTGGATGTCATGATTTACGATTGCATTTGCAACTATTGTAATTGCAACTATATTCACCAGCAAGGATAGTCATGACGCAAGCCAGCGATCTCGTGTTCTATACGGCGGACACACCCAATGGGCAGAAGGTCAGCATTTTTCTCAAGGAGGCTGGACTGGTTTATGAGCAGTTTGACCTTGATCTTGATAGGGGAGATCAGCATCAAACGGATTTCCTCAAGATCAATCCAAACGGCAAGATTCCCGCCATCGTTGATCGGAAAAGCGGCCTGACTGTTTTCGAGTCTGGCGCGATTCTTTCTTATTTGTCATCCAGGACGGGATGCCTATTGCCCGCGACGGAAGCTGAAAACGTCGCTGTGCAGCAATGGTTGCATTTCCAGATTGGCAGCATTGGTCCGATGCTGGGGCAACTGTGGTGGTTTTTGCATGGCTCGAAAACAGGAAATGCCGAAGCGATACAGCGATACCAAACACAGTCGCTTCGGCTTTACCAGGTTGTGGACAGCAGACTGAGTGAATCCGCTTTTATCGCTTCGGAAAATTACAGCATTGCCGATATTGCTGCATTTACCTGGCTAAGAACCTGGGGCGAGCTGAGCCTGGATATCACCGCGTATACGCATGTGCAACGGTGGCTGGAGGTGATCGCTGCACGGCCTGCGGTGCAGGCGGGGTTGCTGGCCAATAAACCGACCGCTCCGTCTTGCCGCTGAACGGTCTGATTCCGCCTGACGCCTGGCTTGTTGCGTGGGACTTCTACTGCTTGTGCTGCAGGATCATCTCTTGTGGTTACTTGCGCATGCTGATGGCCAAGCGATTGAATGCGCTCATCAAGGCAATCGCAAAACTCAGATCCGAAATTTCCGTATCGTTGAAATGGGCTTTCAAGGGCTCGAAGTGCTCGTCGGGTGCATGAGTGTGAGCAACATCCACCACGGATTCTGCCCATTCCAGAGCCGCGCGTTCGCGTTCGTCAAAGTGCGCGCTGACACGCCAGCCTGCCAGACTGTCTATCTTGGCATTGAGCACGCCCGAGCTGCGCAAGGAGGCAGCGTGCATCTCCAGGCAAAAGGAGCAGCCGTTGATTTGCGAAATGCGCAAATTAACCAGCTCAATCAATTCTTTGCCCAGGCTGCTTTTGTCCAAAGCCAGCTTCGTTTGCAGCAGGCCTTGATAGGCTTTGGGAGACAGGGTGTCGTAGGGAAGGCGAAGTGCACTCATGGCGTATCCAATCGAAAGTAAGACAGGGGGCGGAGCAGGCCGGAGCTGTATGGGGCGGGATTAACTGTTTGCGTCAGTCTGAGTATCAAGCCGAGCTATCCGCTTTACTTGTTGATTATCCATGAGTAATGTCCTGGTCATCAGTGACAAGAAAACAATAATTGACTAGGACATGGGTATGGATCTACGCCACTGGAAACCCAGCCGGGAACCAGGCATTCCTGTTTATCAGCAGTTGTACGAGCGCTTTCGGGATGCGATTGCTGCAGGCCAATTGCGCCCCGGCGACCGGGTGCCATCCATACGTAGTCTGGCCAGTGAGCTGAATGTGGCCAAGGGTACGGTGGAGCAGGCCTATCAAATCTTGCTGGGTGAAGGCTACTTTCTGGCACGAGGGCCGGCAGGAACGGTGGTGTCACCGCAGTTGGCCAGTTTGGCTGCGAAAAGATATGCCAGTGTCCCTGCCTCATCCCTGCGTGCCTCGCCATATGTACCAGCAGAAGACTCACCCCCTTTGCCATTTCAGCTGGGCCTGCCGGCTTTGGATGCCTTTCCGCGCAAGACCTGGGCACGACTGGCCAACCAGAATCAGCGCTCTTTGGGGGGCGTGGCAATGCGTTACCCCGATCCGGTGGGCTATGCGCCGTTGCGGCGGGCTATTGCGGCTTATTTGGGCGTATCGCGCGGCATAGCTTGTCTGCCGGAGCAGATCTTTGTGACGGCCGGGTATTGGGGGGCGCTGGAGCTCGTGTGTCGTAGCGTTCTGAATCCGGGTGACGCGGGCTGGTACGAAAATCCTGGCTATATTTTTGCCCGCCAGTTCTTGAAGCAGGCCGGCATGCACGTGCATGCGGTGCCGCTGGATGAAGACGGCCTGAACCTTATAGCCGGACAGCAGCATTGCCCACAGGCACGCTTTGCCATCGTGACCCCCACTCATCAAAGCCCTATGGGCATGGCCATGTCCCTACCCAGGCGTTTGCAATTGCTGGAGTGGGCCAGACAGCAGCAGGCCTGGATTGTGGAGGACGATTACGACAGCGAGTTTCGCTATCACGGACGTCCTTTGCCTGCCCTGAAAAGTCTGGATAGGGACGACAGGGTGATCTATACCGGCACCTTCAGCAAGGTTCTGAATCCCGGTTTGCGGCTGGCGTACATGGTCGCACCTCTGTCCCAGGTGGAGCGTTTCCAGCAGGCGGCTCACTATTCAGGCGGGCCGGGTTCCATCCTGACGCAGGCTACCGTGGCGGACTTCATGGAGCAGGGCTACTTTGCGCGGCACTTGCGCAAGATGCGGGCTTTGTATGCACAACGTCGGGCTTATTTGGTGCAGGCTCTGCAACAGATATTGGGGGAGCGCTTGCAGGTGCAAAGCCAGGCAGGGGGGATTCATGTGCTTGCCAATTTGAGGAGGGCAGAAGATGACCGGCCTTTGGCCAAGGCTGCCCAGGAACATGGCATGGCCGTTCAGGCCTTGAGCGATTGGCAAATATCGCCTGCTGTGCATAAGGGGCTGTTGATGGGCTTTGCCAATATCAGCGATCAGGGCATGGCCGATGAATGGGTAGAACGTTTGAGCTTGGCCATTGCTGAACCTTCTTGAACAAGAGTCCGGCCTGCAGCAATCGCCAAGGCTGACGACGTTGGTCTCCCGGAGCCTTCTTTGACAAGGCTCCGGGAGACCTTTTTCAGGGGCATGTTTCTATTTAGGGTGGTAGTCCCAATACTAGTATGGAAACTGGTCTTGTCCCAGTTACTGCGCCTGTCATAATAAGAAAAAATTAATGTGCAGCCCGCTCTGTGCGGACTGTAATTTCAACTGAATCGCGAGAGCGCAATGGCAAAAACCTTATACGATAAGTTGTTCGACGAACACGTCGTGCATCAGGACACGGATGGCACCTGTTTGATCTACATTGATCGCCACTTGCTGCATGAAGTGACCAGCCCCCAGGCCTTTGAAGGCTTGACTCTGGCCGGCCGCAAGCCTTGGCGCATCAGTGCCAACCTGGCTGTGGCGGACCACAACGTCCCCACCACCTCCCGCCAGAACGGTATTGAAGACCCGATCTCGCGCCTGCAGGTCGATACCCTGGACGCCAACTGCGAAGAATTCGGCATTACCGAATTCCGCATGAACGACGTGCGTCAGGGCATTGTGCACATTGTCGGCCCTGAGCAGGGCGCGACCTTGCCTGGCATGACCGTGGTTTGTGGTGACTCCCACACCAGCACGCACGGTGCCGTGGGCGCTTTGGCCTTTGGTATTGGTACCTCGGAGGTCGAGCACACGCTGGCCACTCAGACCTTGCTGATGAAGAAAAGCAAAAGCATGCTGATCCAGGTGGACGGCAAGCTGCCTTTTGGCTGTACTGCCAAGGACCTGATCCTGTACGTGATCGGTCAGATCGGTACTGCTGGTGGTACCGGCTACGCCATTGAGTTCGGCGGCTCGGCAATTCGCGCCTTGTCTATGGAAGGCCGCATGACCGTGTGCAATATGGCGATTGAAGCCGGTGCACGTTCAGGCATGGTGGCTGTGGACGAGCAAACCATTCAGTATCTGCGTGGCCGTCCTTACTCGCCCAAAGGCGTGTTGTGGGATCAGGCTGTGGCTTACTGGAACACCTTGCACACTGACGAAGGTGCCGAGTTTGATCGCGTGATTCGCATCGATGCCAGTCAGATCACCCCTCAGTTGACTTGGGGCACCTCGCCTGAAATGGTGTTGCCTATCGACAGCCGCGTACCCGATCCAGAGAAAGAAAAAGACGAAGTCACCCGCAATGGCATGGAGCGTGCATTGGAATACATGGGCCTGACGCCCAATATGCCGTTGACCGACATCCGTATCGACCGCGTGTTCATCGGCTCCTGTACCAATGCCCGTATCGAGGACTTGCGTGCGGCTGCCAGCGTGGCCAAGGGTCGCAAAGTCGCTTCCAACGTCAAGCAGGCCATGATTGTTCCCGGCTCCGGTCTGGTGAAACGTCAAGCCGAGCAAGAAGGTCTGGACAAGATTTTCCTGAACGCCGGTTTTGAATGGCGTGAGCCTGGTTGCTCCATGTGTCTGGCCATGAACGCTGACCGTCTGGAACCGGGCGAGCGTTGCGCTTCGACCTCCAATCGTAACTTTGAAGGACGTCAGGGGCAGGGTGGTCGTACCCACCTGGTCAGCCCAGCCATGGCGGCTGCCGCTGCCATTGCCGGCCATTTTGTCGACGTGCGTTCGTTCAACTGAGGAAATCCACACCATGCAAGCATTTACTACTCATGAAGGTCTGGTCGCTCCCTTGGATCGGGAGAACGTGGATACGGACTTGATCATCCCCAAGCAGTTCCTCAAATCCATCAAGCGCACCGGCTTTGGCCCCAACTTGTTTGATGAGTTGCGTTATCTGGATCACGGCGAGCCCGGCATGGACAATTCCCGCCGCCCGCTGAACCCGGACTTTGTGCTGAACCAGGACCGCTACCAGGGCGCTTCCGTACTGCTGGCGCGCAAGAACTTTGGTTGTGGCTCCAGCCGTGAGCACGCTCCCTGGGCCTTGATGCAATATGGTTTTCGCGCCATTATCGCGCCGTCTTTTGCCGATATTTTCTTCAACAACAGCTTCAAGAACGGCTTGCTGCCCATCGTCCTGAACGAGCTGGATATTGCCCGCCTGTTCGATGAAGTCAAAGCTTTCCCCGGCTACAAGCTGCGTATTGATCTGGCCGAACAGCGCGTGATCACGCCTGAAGGCCGTGAATTGCCGTTCACTATCGATGCGTCGCGCAAGCACAGCCTCTTGAATGGTCTGGATGAAATTGGCCTGACCTTGCAGAAAGCGGACATGATCCGTCAGTACGAAGCCGAGCGTCTGGCCCGTCACCCCTGGCTGGTTGGCCAGCCTTGAGCCTGGGCGCAGGTTTTGTAGAAGCTTCGCTGTTGCTGCCTTTCTGGGGCAGCCAAGATGCTCCGGCCATCAGGCCGGAGTTCTTCACACTTATTCCCTAATTTTTACGTCCTACTCATCATGACTCATAAAATTGCAGTATTGCCCGGTGATGGCATCGGTCCCGAGATTACCGAACAGGCGCAGCGCGTACTGGGTGCTCTGGGCATGGATCTGGAAATGACCGTGGCTCCCGTGGGCGGCGCCGCTTACGATTTGCACGGCCACCCCCTGCCACCTGAAACGCTGAGCCTGGCTCAAAACTCCGACGCTGTGCTGTTCGGCGCCGTGGGTGACTGGAAATACGACTCTCTGGAGCGCCACCTGCGTCCCGAACAAGCCATTTTGGGTTTGCGTCGTGCCATGGGCCTGTTCGCCAACTTGCGTCCCGCCATCCTGTACCCGCAACTGGCTAACGCTTCTACCTTGAAACCAGAAGTTGTGTCCGGTCTGGATATCCTGATCGTGCGCGAATTGACAGGTGATATTTACTTCGGTCAGCCTCGTGGCGTGCGTACGGTGGAAGAGGGCAACTTCGCGGGCGAGCGTCAGGGCTTTGACACCATGCACTACGCCGAAAGCGAAGTGCGCCGTATCGCTCACGTGGGTTTCCAGGCCGCACAAAAACGTCAGAAGCGCTTGTGCAGCGTGGATAAATCCAATGTGCTGGAAACATCCCAGTTCTGGCGCGACATCATGATTGATGTGGCCCGCGAATATCCGGACGTGGAATTGAGCCACATGTATGTGGACAACGCCGCCATGCAGTTGGTGCGCGCACCAAAAGAATTTGACGTGATCGTCACAGGCAACCTGTTTGGCGATATCCTATCGGATGAAGCGGCCATGTTGACAGGCTCCATTGGCATGTTGCCTTCGGCATCTCTGAACGCATCCCAGCAAGGTTTGTACGAACCCAGCCACGGCTCGGCACCCGATATCGCCGGTCAGGACAAGGCCAATCCTTTGGCCACCATTTTGTCCGCTGCCATGTTGCTGCGCTACTCGCTCAATGCAGAAGACCAGGCCAAGCGTATCGAAGCGGCGGTTGCCAGCGTGCTCGAACAAGGTCTGCGCACCGGTGACATCTACGAGGACGGTTGCCAATTGCTGAGCACCAGTGCTATGGGGGATGCAGTGCTCAAGGCTTTGCGATAGTATCTTTTATCGTTTTATTTTTTTATATATCCAGGTGGTATTACCATGACTCAAGCGGTAGGTTTGGTCGGCTGGCGTGGGATGGTGGGCTCCGTGCTCATGCAGCGCATGCGCGACGAAGGCGATTTTTCCCTTTTTCAGCCGGTGTTTTTCTCGACTAGCAATGCTGGCGGCGCAGCTCCTTCGTGGGCTGACGGTGCTGGCCCATTGCAGGACGCCCACGATATTGACGCCTTGAAAAAGTTGCCAATTATTGTGACCGCCCAGGGTGGAGATTACACAAGCCAGATCTACCCCAAGCTGCGTGCCGCTGGCTGGAATGGTTTGTGGATTGACGCGGCCAGCACGCTGCGCATGGACGAAAACTCCGTGATCGTGCTGGACCCGATCAACCGTCCTGTTATCGATGCTGCACTGGCCAAAGGTGGCAAGCAGTTCATCGGTGGCAACTGTACGGTTAGCTGCATGCTGATGGGTCTGGGCGGTCTGTTCAACCAGAATCTGGTTGAGTGGATGACCAGCATGACTTACCAGGCTGCTTCCGGTGGTGGCGCACAGCATATGCGCGAACTGCTGACTCAGTTCGGTCTGATCAACCAGTCCGTCTCCAGCCTGCTGGACGATCCCGCATCGGCCATTCTGGATATTGACCGCGGTGTCTTGCAGACACAACGCGACCCCAATCTGCCTCAGAAAAACTTTGGCGTACCCCTGGGCGGTAGCCTGATCCCCTGGATCGACTCCGATCTGGGCAATGGCATGACGCGTGAAGAGTGGAAAGGCGGTGTGGAAACCAACAAAATCCTGGGCCGTGGTGCACAGGACAAGCACATTCCTATCGACGGTCTGTGCGTGCGTATCGGTGCCATGCGCTGCCACAGCCAGGCACTGACCATCAAGCTGACCCGCGATGTTCCGCTGGACGAGATCACCGACATCCTGGCTGAAGGTTCCAAGTGGGCCAAGGTTGTGCCTAACGAGCGTCAAGCCACGGTCCAAGCGCTGACTCCGGTTGCCGTCACCGGCACGCTGGATATCCCTGTGGGCCGTCTGCGCAAGCTGAACATGGGCCCCGAGTACCTGAGCGCCTTCACGGTTGGCGACCAGTTGCTGTGGGGTGCGGCTGAACCGCTGCGCCGCATGTTGCGCATCGCTTTGGGCGAGCTCTAATCATGGCTGGCCGTCTGCATCCTGTACGTACGCTGGGTTCGGCCCTGCTATTGGCCGGGATGCTGGCGGCTGCGCCGGTTTCCGCCCTGGAAATCGGTCATAGTCGTTTTGTGTCGGCTCCTAATCAGGTTTTCAAGCTGGATGTGGGCATTCGACAGATCAGCCCTGAAGAAAGCCTGTCCTTGAAGGTGACACCCGCCCCCTTGTCCGCCTGGCAACAGGCGGGCTTGACCCCTCCGGTTGATCTGGACTCCTTGAAGGCCGTGATCGAGCGGGATGGGCAGGGGCAAGTACGACGCATTCGGTTGTCCTCCGAGCAGATGTTCTCGGGCTCGGTGGCCGATGTGCTCTTGCAGATTCAAAGTGATAGCGGGCAGTTCCTGCATCAGGTCAGCGTACTGGCTCCGGCCCCGGTGGCCGTGAAGGCAGTGGCTCAGCCACAGGCAGCGTATCGGGCACCGGTATCCGTGCAGGCTTCTGCTTCGAGCTCTGTATCCAGTGTGCAGACCCAAAGTGCGGTACGCGTGAAATCGGGTGATACCTTGCATGCCCTGGCGCGCCGCCATGCGGTGGATGGTGTCAGCTCTTATCAGTGGATGATGGCGGTTCAAAAGCAGAACCCGAATGCCTTCATCGACCAGAATATGCATCGCCTGAAGGCGGGCCAAACGCTACAGATTCCTGATGCGGCGGCCATGTTGTCCATTGACGATGCCCAAGCTCGCCGCTTCTATGTTGACCAGGCTCAGGCCTTGCGCTCCGCTGCGCAAGCAGGGCAGGATCAGGCGGATGCGTCTCAAGGTGTAGCACAAACAGGCTCCGGCGAGCCAGGTGCTCAGGCGCAAGGCCAGGATCGTTTGCTATTGTCGGCAGGGGCAGAGGCCCGTGACGCCAAACAGCAATTGCAGCACGAGCTGCGCGAGACCGGCGATCGTGTCTCGCAGCTGGAAGAGAATGTTTCCACCCTGGGCCGTGCCTTGCAGTCCCAAGGCGAGGCCGCTAAAGATCTGATCCTGGACTCAGCGCAGGAGCTGGGTCTGGGTGACTCCGGCAGCGATGCCGCTACTGGTAATACTTCTTCTGGCGCCTCAGGCGCCGCTTCTTCTGCCGCCGTGGCAGGAGCGATTTCCGTGCCGTCCGAGCCCGAACAGGGCAAGATGGCCGGTGCAGTTAACAAGGCAAAAAAGACCGTGTCCTGGATTCAAGAACATATGTTGGCCGTGATGGCCGTGGTACTGGCGTTGATTGTGGTCCTGGTGACCTGGGTTTTGCGTCGTGCCAATACTGAAAATCGCCATGGCGATGATTCCCCTGCGCCTGTCAGTGAAGCGATGGTTCGGGAAAAGCTGGAAAAAATCAATCTGGACTTGGATCAGCCGCCTTCGGACGAGCCTCCCGTTCGTCAGTAAGGCATACCCACCATGAGACGTATTGCATTGGGTGTCTGCTATGAAGGGACGCCCTGGCTGGGTTGGCAAAGTCAGGCCGGTGGCAACACCGTTCAAGATGTTCTGGAGCAGGCACTGGGCCGTTTTACGGCCCAGCCTGTTTCTACGATCTGCGCCGGTCGCACCGACACTGGCGTTCACGCCCTCAATCAAGTCGTTCATCTGGACACGGCTGCCGAGCGCAGCCTGGAGTCGTGGGTGCGCGGCTTGAACGCCTTGCTGCCGGACTCCGTTGCCGTGCAATGGGCGCGCGAAGTGCCGGATGATTTTCATGCCCGCTTCTCGGCCCAAGGCCGTCATTACGTTTATCTGCTGCGCCAGCACCGGGTGCGTTCCCCCTTGTTGCATGGTCGAGTGGCCTGGGTGTTTCGTCCTTTGGACCTGGCTCTGATGCAAGAGGCCGCCCAGCACCTGGTGGGCGAACATGATTTCAGCGCGTTTCGTTCCTCGCAATGCCAGGCGGCCAGTCCGGTGCGCACCATGTCGCAGATCCGGATTGAACAGCAGGGCGACTTTTTCCTGTTCCGTTTCAGCGCCAATGCCTTTTTACATCACATGATCCGCAATCTGATGGGCGTGCTGATTTATATCGGCCAAGGCCGTCAGCCGCCTGATTGGGTGCTGCATTTATTGGCACAGCGCGATCGCCGCTTGTCAGCCCCGACTTTCGATGCCAGTGGCCTGTATCTGGCCGGGGTGGATTACCCCAAGCAGTTCGATATTCCCGCCAGCAATCCCTACGATTTGCTCTATGAGTTAAGTGGATTGCGTTTTGGTGAAACGGCCTGAAAAAAATCATGATTTAGTCCGTTTCTAAAGGGTTTATCCCCGGTATTCGAACCGGCTTCACATGCTTCAATCGTATAAAATGTGAAGCCATTTTCTTCTCTTACATTCTTATCTGTATAAGGCCGACCACCTTCGAGCATTAGCCACAAGCGAATCCTGAAGGCGACCATATCCTGAGCAAGGCCATGAAATTCTTCTTACGATTGTCTAGTTTGATCGACCGTTTGAATACGGTCGTTGGTAAGTCCGTGACTTGGCTGACCCTGATCGTGGTGTTGGTCAGTGCGATTAACGCCATCGTGCGTAAAGTGTTCGGCGTCAGTTCGAACTACTGGCTTGAATTGCAGTGGTATTTGTTTGGTGCAATTTTCTTGCTGGCCGCTGGTTATACCTTCTTTGTGAACGAGCATGTTCGGGTGGATGCTTTGGCGGAACGATTCCCGCCCCGGGTTCAGGTCTGGATCGATGTTATCGGCGTGATCTTTTTCCTTTTGCCCGCCACACTGCTTATTTTCTGGCTCTCGATTCCCTTTTTCCAGCAATCCTATGTGCTGAACGAACTCTCCTCCAATACCGGGGGGATGATACGTTGGCCGGTCAAGCTATTGATTCCCGTTGGCTTCTTTTTGTTAGCCCTGGCCGGTGTATCGCATTTGATCAAATGCATAGGCTTTTTGCGTGGTGCTTGTCCCAACCCCTTGTTAAGAAATGGGGGGCTGAGTGCCGAAGAAGAACTTGCCCAGGAAATCCGCGAGATTGCCCAGGCAAATGAAGCAACAATCTCTGTTTCCAAGGGCCAGTAACAATGGAATTCTTGACTGATAATCTGGCCCCGATCATGTTCATCAACTTGATCGTGTTTTTGCTGTTGGGCTTCCCGGTTACCTTCACGCTGTCTGCGATTGGTGTCCTGTACGGTCTGGTCGCCATCGAGCTGGGCATGATGCAGCCGGCCTTGTTCCAGGCCTTGCCGCAACGGGTCTTTGGCATTGTTGAAAACGATACCTTGCTGGCCGTTCCGTTCTTTACTCTGATGGGGCTTATTCTTGAGCGATCAGGAATGGCGGAGGACTTGCTGGAGACCATTGGCCAGTTGTTTGGCCCCCTGCGTGGTGGTCTGGCAATTGCCGTGGTGCTGGTGGGGGCCATGCTGGCCGCCACAACGGGTGTGGTGTCGGCTTCCGTGATTTCCATGGGCCTGATCTCCTTGCCCATCATGCTGCGTTACGGATATGACCGCAGGCTGGCAACGGGGGTGATTGCCGCCTCCGGGACCTTGTCGCAGATCATTCCGCCCTCCATCGTACTGATCATTCTGGCTGACCAACTGGGCCGCTCTATTGGTGATATGTACCGTGGCGCCATGCTCCCCGGTTTGCTGCTGACGGCAGTCTACATCCTCTACATCGTGGTGATGTCCTACATCAAGCCCAAATCGGCCCCGGCCTTGCCGCCCGAAGCGCGTATCTATGTTGAAGATAATGGTAGCCGCGGCCTGACATCCCTGATTGTGCTGACGCTGGTTGCAACCGCGGTGGCGTACTTCGGTTCGCAGCACTACTTTGCCACGCACCCTAATATCCCGATGGACGAGCACGTGGTTGTGGTGCTGCTGTTGTGGGGTATTACGGCCTGGGTGATCGCGCTGATCAACAAGCTGCTCAAGCTGAAAATGCTGTCCAAGATCGCCGAGCGTGTGGTCTTTGTGATGGTGCCCCCGCTGTTCCTGATCTTCCTGGTGCTGGGTACGATCTTTATTGGGGTGGCTACCCCGACCGAAGGTGGGGCGATGGGGGCGGTCGGCGCCATCATCATGGCGGTATCTCGTGGCCGTCTGTCCTGGAAGCTGCTGCGTCAGGCCATGGAATCGACGACTCGTCTGTCCTGCTTCGTGGTCTTCATTCTGGTGGGTTCTACCGTCTTTAGCCTGAGCTTCCGTGGCATCAATGGCGATTTGTGGGTGGAACACCTCTTGATCGACATGCCTGGCGGTGAGTGGGGCTTCCTGATTATCGTCAGTATCCTGACCTTCCTGCTGGCTTTCTTCCTGGACTTTTTTGAGCTGGCCTTTATTATTGTGCCGCTGCTCGGGCCGATTGCCGACAAGATGGGCATTGACCTGATCTGGTTCGGTGTCTTGCTGGCGGTCAATATGCAGACCTCCTTCATGCACCCGCCCTTTGGTTTTGCGCTGTTCTTCCTGCGTTCCGTCGCCCCCAAAGAGGACTACACCGACAAGGTCACGGGCGAGCGCATCAAGCGTGTGGCCACAACGGATATTTACTGGGGATCGGTACCGTTTATTATCATTCAGTTGTTGATGGTGGCAACGGTACTGGTCTTCCCCGGACTGGTTACGCACTATAAGCACGGCGAAGTTCTGCTGGAGGATTCGCAAATCCAGTTTGGTACGGAATCGACTTACGGTTCTGACAGCTACGGATTTGGAACGGATGACGCGGCCAGCAGTTTCCAATAAGCTTATTTCATGATTCACACGGGGGCATCTGGCCCCCGTTTTTTATTCAAGGATGTGTGATGTTCAGCCGTACCCGAGTCAAGATTTGTGGCTTTACCCGAGCGCAGGATATTGATGCTGCCGTGCAGTTGGGCGCGGATGCGGTGGGGTTTGTCTTTTACCCGAAAAGTGCCCGTATGCTGAGTACGGAGCAGGCTGTTGCCCTGCGCGCCCGTGTGCCGGCGTTTGTGCAGGCAGTCAGCCTGTTTGTGAATGCGTCCGAGAGCTTTGTTCGGGAAATTCTGGAACAGGTGCAACCGGACTTGCTGCAATTTCACGGTGAAGAAAGCCCGGAAGAATGCCGTCGCTACGCGCATCCCTATATCAAGGCTTTCCGAGTCGGTGCGCCTGGTCTGGATACGGTGGATGGCCTGCTGGAACAGTGCTTGAAGTATCAGGATGCCCGAGCCTGGCTGATGGATGGTTATCACGATGCCTATGGCGGCACCGGTACGGCTTTTGATCCGGAGCTGATTCAGGGGCTGCAGGCGCGTCTGGACGGCCAGGACGGACTGCCGCCGCTGGTTCTTGCCGGAGGCATGCGTATCGACAATGTGGCCGAACGAGTCGCCTTGCATCGTCCCTATGCGATTGATGTCAGCAGTGGAGTCGAGCTGGAACCCGGCATCAAATGCAAAACGAAAATGGGCCAATTCATGCAGATTTTGAGTAGCGCCTCCTGATTGAGGGAATCTTTTAGCAGCGACGCTGTCTGTACTTATTGCCCCGACCCGCTTATGGCGGGTCGATTTTTATTTGGTCTTGTCAGGATTTATGTTTATGCAAAGCATACAGCTCGGTCCCTTTACCTTTGCCACGTCTCTATTTGCTTTTATGGTCGCGGCATTGCTGGGGCTGTTTCTGGCCGCCTGGCTGGATAGACGCAAGCAGACCCGAGCTGAATCGGTGCTGTGGCGCGCGATGATTCTGGGTGTGCTGGTCGGTCGTTTGGGTTTTCTGATCCAGCAATGGCCGTTTTATCAAAGCGAACCCTTGAGCTGGCTGGATTTGCGCGACGGCGGTCTGATGATCCCGGCAGCCGTGACGGCAGGCTGGTTCTATGTGCTGTGGCGCGTGCTGCGTGACAAGGCCGTTTTGCCTGCTGTATCGGGAGGGTTGGCCGTTGGTGTGGCGGCATTTTCGCTAATCATGGTCGCGACAGGGCGAGGGGGAGTGGAAACCGCCATGCCATTGCCCGAGATAGACTTGATCCCTATGCAGCTTGATGTCAGTGCTCCGGAAAATCTGGATTTGTATAAAGGCAAGGTCACGGTCGTTAACTTGTGGGCCAGCTGGTGTCCTCCGTGCCGCCGCGAAATGCCTGCCTTCAAGCAAGTGCAATCCACCCGGTCCGACGTGAATATCGTGTTTGCGAACCAGGGCGAGGAACTGGTCGAGATCCAGAAGTACCTGATGGACGAGAATCTGGAGCTGGATAATATGTGGCGCGACCCGCAAATGCAGCTGGGCCAGGCCGTGCGCAGCCGTGGCTTGCCTACAACCTTGTTTTTGGACGAGCAGGGACGTTTGGTGGATGTCCGAGCCGGGGAGTTGTCTGCTGCAACTTTGAACGACAAGATCAATAAGCTGAAATAGAAATATTTTGCTGAGATTGATTCCGGTTTTTATTTTTGTTTTTTAACTGGTTTATTTATTTTAATAAACAAGTTTTATTCAAATAATATAAAGATACTAATTAGGCTGTCGCCTTGTTTTCGATTAGTTAATTCAATCGATAAACAAGCCTGGTTTCAGGTTTTTAACAGAATTCGACTGCTACTATAGGCCCTTGTTTTTTATCTGTTTACAAGGGTTTAGCCATGAATTTGACAGAGAAAGGAACGAAGACGGCGAAGCTTTCGGCGTCCGATAGAATTATCTATGCAGATAATCACCTGATCCATGGGCCAGATGATATTACGGCTTATATGAAAGGTGTGTGTTATGACGCCGCTGCCTATATGCGTTATTTATATAATGCGAAAATCAGTTTTGATCAGCTGACTTCCATTTCGGCGCAGAACTGGCTGCCGGTATTCAAGTTTGCTGAAGGCAGAATGTGGGATGGTCGGAATTCCTTGCCTGGCGGCAAGGCCATTGGCTTTTGTCGAGTCAAGGGCATGGAGTTCTTCCATGCTGCCGTCGCGGTTGGAGGGACCGAAATTCGGGCGATCAATGGCGGTTTGCTGGGAGCAGGTTGGCTACATCCGGTCGACTTGCGCAAGGTGCTCACTCAAAAGAATCCCGATGGCTCCTTCAAGTACGACGGCACCGATATCTTTGTCTACATTTCGAATCTATAAATAAAGAAACCGGCATCAAGCCGGTTTCTTTTTGTGCCGCTGTCTCCAAAGCAAGCCCCACGTGTCGGGGGGCTGCTGACGATAGAGTGCTATCAGGCCTTTTGCAAGCTGATCGCTTCCTCAGGAGTCTCAGGCCGTTGCGCATACTTATTCGCAATGAATGCACAAGCCATCAACTGGATCTGGTGGAAGATCATGATGGGCAGCAGGGCTGGGCCAATGGCGGCGCCAGTAAACAGCACTTGGGCCATAGGTACGCCAGTGGCCAGACTTTTCTTGGAGCCACCGAAGACAATCGTGATTTCGTCTTCTTTATTGAAGCCCAGCTTGCGGGCCAGCCAGGTGGTCAGGAACAGGATGATGGCCAGCAAGACCAGGCAGACTACGGCCAGAATCGCCAGGGACTTGGGCGGGACAGCTTGCCACAGGCCACCAATCACGGAAGCACTGAAAGCGGTGTAGACCACCAGCAAGATGGAGGACTGGTCCACGCTGCGCAGCCATTTACGGTTGCGATCCATCCATTTGCCAATCAGGGGGCGCATCAAGTGGCCGACCACAAAAGGCAACAACAATTGCAGACTGATCTTCTTGATGGCGTCCAGGGTCGAAGTGGCCGAACCACCGTCTGCATCAAGCAGCAGTTTCAACAAGACGGGGGTGAGCACAATACCGATCAGGCTGGAGGCCGAGGCGCTGCAAATCGCGGCAGGCACGTTACCACGAGCAATCGAGGTAAAGGCAATGGCCGATTGCACGGTGCCGGGCAGGGCACACATGTACAGAATGCCCACAAACAAGGGCATGCCCAGCAATGGCAGCAAGATGGGCTTGGACAGCAGGCCCAGCAGGGGAAACATGACAAAGGTGCAGCTAAAGACCAGCAGGTGCAAACGCCAGTGGGTGGCCCCAGCAATGATGGCTTCGCGGGATAGCTTGGCCCCGTGCATGAAAAACAGCAGGGCAATCGCCAGACCAGTGATCACGTCAAAGAACACCGCACCTTGGCCGTAGGCGGGAAAGAAACTTGCCAGTGCCACTACGCCGATCAGGATCAGGGTGAAGTTGTCAAAAAGCAGTCGCAGTTGAGAGAACATGGGTTTGTTAGAGGCTTGAAAGGCTTGCGTTATGAAAGGCCTCACTTTACCGTAGACCTTTTTGGGGGTTTATCGCTAAACGGATATGGATTATCGACAAACGGACATTCTGATGCCTGCGGAGCGAATTCCGGAGAGTTTGCAGCAGTTGCGCTATCTACCCAGGCCTTTATATGGTCAGGAGCGTACCTTGCCCAATCAGGCCATTGCCCGCCCACATCGGCATCCCTGGGTGCAGTTTTCCTATGCGCTGACGGGGGTGATCGAAGTGCGTACTGCCAGCGGGCGCTTCATGGCGCCGCCTCAGCAGGCGGTGTGGGTGCCTGCGGGTGTGGAACATGGGGTGCGTAGCTCGCCTGATGCGCAGATTCGTAGTCTTTATATTGATGTCAGCGCCTTGCCAGAGGCCCCTACGGTGTGTCGAGTGGTTGTGGTAGACCGCTTGCTGCGTGAACTGATACGCGAGTTCAGCCTTTTGCCTGTGCTGTACGAGCGCGAGGGGGCGCAGGGGCGTCTGGTGCAAGTCCTGCTGGATCGTTTGCTGGCGGCGCCTGAAAGTGGCCTGATTCTGCCTTGGCCTTCGGACCCGCGTCTTTTGCAGGTCTGCGAGCAATTGCAGGCCCAACCTTCAGGCGATTGGAGTTTGCAGGACTTGGCAGAGCAACAGGGTTTGTCAGAAAAAACCCTGAGCCGTCTGTTTCGTCAGCAGACCGGGCTGACGTTCCGGGTCTGGCGTCAGCGACTGCGCGTCATGAGTGCCTTGCCTTTGCTGGAGCGGCACGAGCGTGTCACTGATGTCGCGTTAGCTTGTGGCTATGAAAGCATGTCGGCCTTTGTGGCAGCTTTTCGGGATTTGATGGGTCAAACGCCCGGCGAGTTTTTCCGTCGGCCATTAGGGCCGCTGGACGAGTAAGCCTGTACAAAATTGCACAGCAGACGATGGGCGTCGGGCGTGTCCTGAATAGGGTCTGCCAGTGTTTGGGGATCTATGCCTTGGGCTCGCCAGGATTCGGCCTTGCGCAGCACGCAGTAACGTAGCAGGCCGGCAAAAAATTCAGGGTGAAACTGAATCGACCACTGCGCGGGGCCATAACGCAGTATTTGATGCGGATCATGCGCAGAGCTGCCCAGTATTTCCACATGCTCGGGCAAGCTCAATACGCTTTGTTGGTGCGTCAGCAGGGCAGGAAATTGCATGGGCAGATTGGCCAGCAGTTCATGCTCGTGGGCCTGCTCGGACAAGTGAATGGGCAGGTAGCCGACCTCGGCCCCTTTGGGGTGGTAATCCACGCACCCGCCCAAGGCGTGGGCCATTAACTGATGGCCATAGCAAATACCCAGCAAAGGCATGTGTGTCTGATAGCGTTCCCGAATCCAGGCGGCCAGGTTTTCGCTCCAGTCCAGCTTGTCGGTGACCATGCTCCAGGAACCGCTGATCACCACCGGGTCGGGGCAGTCCGGCGCAGGCAGGGCATCATCCTGATGGACTCGCCAGGTGTGGACATTGACATCCAGGGGCTGCAAAGCGCGTTTGAACCAGGCATTCTGGTTGCCAAAACGTTGCTCGACATCAGGAGGAGGGGAGCCGGCCTGAAGAAAATGGACGTCTATCATGCTTGCCCCCGAAACAGGCTCCACGTGGCCATGCCCAGACCCAGCATGAGCAGGGAACCGGCAACGTGGATGGCAATGCCGCCCATGGCCCACAGATAACGCTGCTGCATCATCAAGGTCATGATCTCGGCGGAAAAGGTGGAAAAAGTGGTCAGGCCACCCAGAAAGCCCGTCATGACGAACATGCGCCAGCCTTCGTGACCCAGGCCCAAGCCGCTGAAATAGGCCATTGCGATACCCATCAAATAGCCGCCAATCAAGTTAGCCAGCAAAGTACCGGGGGGCAGGGTGGGGAACAGGGCATTCAAAGCCTGACTCAAGAACCAACGCGCCAATGCGCCCAGGGCACCACCGGCGGCAATATACAGCATGGCTACGGGCATGAAGGGCCTTCAGGTAGGGGGCAAACTGTCAGCGAGCAGTCAGCCGGTCGCGATATATACCTAGGATAGCGTGTCATTATGCGCCTCTATGACTGAAAAGGCGACCTTGCCCAAAGGCGCGTAGCCAGCTAATGTAAGAGCGCAATTATCAGACGGACCGCCGTGAATTTCGGTTAGCCCGCCCTTTTTTGGAGACTTTGTGGTGAGTATTTACGATCAGGATTTGCCCCAGACAGACGCCAATTATCGTGTTTTGTCGCCGCTGGATTTCATCGAGCGCAGTGCTTTTGTCTACCCTGACTATCCGGCTCTGGTTTACGGGCCCGCCCAAAACGGCATCAAGATGAGCTGGTCTCAGCTGTATGCCCGTACTCGTCAGCTGGGCAGTGCGCTGTCCAAGGCTGGGGTTGGCAAAGGCGATACCGTGGCCGTGATGTTGCCCAATACTCCGCCCATGGTTCAGGCACACTTTGGTGTGCCCATGTGTGGTGCCGTACTGAATACCTTGAATACCCGTCTGGATGCCAGCACTATCGCTTATATGCTGGATCACGGCGAAGCGCGTGCGGTGCTGGTGGACAGCGAATTTGCCGCCGTCATGAAAGAAGCCTTGAGCCTGCGCGAAAGCAAAGAGCCCATTCTGGTCATCGACGTCGTGGACAATTATTTTGACACTGGCGCAGAACGTATCGGCTCGCAAACCTACGAAGAGTTCGTGGACGAAGGCGACCCGGATTACGACTGGCAATTGCCCGCTAACGAGTGGGATGCGATTGCCCTGAACTACACCAGCGGTACCACCGGCAAGCCCAAAGGCGTGGTCTACCACCACCGTGGCGCGTATCTGGGGGCCTTGTCCAATGTCTTGGAATGGGACATGCCCAAGCACGCGGTCTATCTGTGGACCCTGCCCATGTTCCATTGCAATGGTTGGACTTTCCCCTGGGTGATTGCAGCCCGTGCTGGTGTGAACGTCTGTTTGCGCAAGGTGGAAGCCCAGGCTATGGTCGACAATATGGTCGATTACGGCGTCACCCACTATTGTGGTGCGCCGATTGTGCACTCCCTGCTGGTCAACTCCGACGAAGCGCTGAAGTCCCGCCTGCCCAAGGGCGTGTCGGCCATGGTGGCAGGCGCTGCACCTCCGGCCACCATGATTGAAGGGATGGAGCGCATGGGCTTTGCGCTGACCCACGTTTACGGCCTGACCGAAACTTATGGCCCCGCCTCGGTCTGTGCGCAGCATGCACCCTGGAGTGAACTGGATATCCAGGAACGTGCTCAGCGCAATGCCCGTCAAGGTGTGCGTTATCACCTGCAAGGGGGCGTACAGGTTTTGAATCCGCAAACCATGGAGCCCGTTCCTGCCGATGGCGAGACTATGGGCGAGATCATGTTCCGCGGCAATATCACCATGAAGGGGTATTTGAAGAACGCGCAGGCCACCCAGGAATCCCTGGGCGGTGGCTGGTTCCATACCGGCGACCTGGCCGTGTGCGAGCCGGACGGCTACGTACGTATCAAGGACCGCAGCAAGGACATCATCATTTCCGGGGGCGAGAATATTTCTTCCATCGAGATTGAAGATGTCATGTACCGTCATCCAGCCGTGCAGGCGGCGGCCGTTGTAGCCCAGCCGGACGAGCGTTGGGGTGAAGCACCGCACGTTTATGTGGAGCTGCGCCCCGGTGCGGAAGTGACGGTGGAAGAACTGCGCGCGCATTGCCGTCAGTACTTGGCTGGCTTTAAAATACCGCGACATTTCAGTTTTATGGAGTTGCCCAAAACGGCAACAGGTAAAATACAGAAATTCGCGCTGCGTCAGCAGGCCAAGCAAGCCGCTTCGGACTAAGACCAGCGTTTTCTAAAAAGCATACAGGTCGCTTCACGCGGCCTGTCTGCACTTAAGGAACAGGACGGTTAGGAATGCCATCTTTTGACGTTGTATCCGAGGTCAACACCCACGAACTGCGTAATGCAGTGGAACAAGCCAGCCGCGAACTGGCTACCCGTTTTGACTTCAAAGGTACGGATGCCAAATTTGAACTCGAAGACGAGAACACCATTTTGCAATCGGCTCCCAGCGTGTTTCAGCTCGAGCAAATGATGCAGATTCTGCGTGGCCGTATTGCTGCCCGCGGTATTGATGTGCGCTGCCTGGAGACCGAGAAGGTTCTGGAAAACGTGGCCGGCGCGCGTCAGAAAGTGAAAGTGCGTCAGGGTCTGGACCAGCCTACATCCAAGAAACTGATCGCCGCCATCAAGAACGCCAAGCTGAAAGTGGAGACGCAGATTCAAGGTGAAAAACTGCGTGTAACCGGCAAGAAACGGGACGACTTGCAGGCTGCCATCGCTCTGTTGAAACAGACCGATGTGGAATTGCCTTTGCAGTACGATAATTTCCGCGACTAAACCGAGTGAAACGGCACGGTGGTGACGTGATGCCGCCGTGTATCAGCTATGAATGTACGAATTGAATTAATGCGTGTGCACGATCTGAGCCAGGTGCTGGAAGTCCAGGCGGATGTGTACGACGCGGATATTCTGGAAGACCGCAGCTTCTATCAGAACCGTCTGGATCTGGCTCCGGATAGCTGCTGGGTGGCACGTGATACCGACAATCAACTGCAGGGTTATTTGGTGTCCTACCCTTGGGCGGGCCTTTTGCCGCCGTCCCTGGGCGACGCGTTGAATAGCCTGCCTTCGCCCGCAGACCAATGGTTTATTCACGACTGCGCCGTGATGCGTCGCGCGCAAGGCCGTGGGGTGGCCGGAGCTTTGTTGCAAACCGGTCGCCGCTATGCCTGGCAGCGTGGCTTGCGTCGTTGCAGTCTGGTGTCTTTGGGACCGGCCGTGGGCTATTGGCAGCGTCTGGGCTACAAGCCGATTGAAGGGGTGCCTGCACCCGTGCTGGAAGCAAAGCTGCGTCAGTATGGAGAGCAAGCCAGTTTTATGGATTGCGCTGTGCATCCCGATTGAACTGTTCTGAGGAGACGTTCAGTATCTAGCGGCTGCGTGCCCTGTTCGAGTTCTCAAAAAAAGGCCGGGAAATATTCCCGGCCTTTTTTATTTACGGGCGCAATCGATAGCCCGTTTTGAAAATCCAGCCCGCCACGGCAAGAAACACACTTAAAAACAGCAGTGTCATGCCCAGGCTCAGCCACACATTCACATCGGCCAGATCAAAGAAACTCCAGCGAAAGCCGCTGATCAGGTACAGCACCGGGTTCAGCAAGGTCAGTTTCTGCCAGAACTCGGGCAGTATGTCGATGGAATAGAAGGTGCCGCCCAAAAAGGTCAGTGGCGTCAGAATCAGCATGGGCACGAATTGCAGCTTTTCAAAGTTGTCGGCCCAGATACCGATAATGAAACCCAATAGACTGAAGGTCAGGGCGGTTAAGGCCAGAAAGCACAGCATCCAGATAGGGTGGGCAATTTCGTAAGGCACAAATAGCCGCGCCGTGATCAGGATGATAGCCGCCAGAAACAGTGACTTGGTGGCTGCTGCGCCCACAAAGGCCAAGGTCACCTCGAAGTGTGAAATGGGGGCAGACAGAATCTCGTAGATATTGCGCGTAAAGCGCGGAAAGTAAATTCCGAAGGCGGCGTTGGAGACGCTATGGGTCAACACCGACAACATGGTCAGCCCAGGCACGATAAACGCGCCATAGGGCACGCCGCCGATTTCATTGATGCGATGGCCAATGGCAGCGCCAAACACCACAAAATACAAGGCGGTGGAAATCACGGGGGCTACGATGCTTTGCAGCAGGGTGCGTCGGGTGCGTGACATTTCGTAGCGATAAATGGCCAGGATGGCGTACCAGTTCATGACTGTGCCCCTACAAACTCAACGTAAATATCTTCCAGACTGCGCTCGCGGGTATGGATGTCGGTAATGGTCAGCCCCGCTTGCCCAACTGCCGCCAGCAAATTGCTCAGGTCATGACCTTGTTCGCGGTTGGTCAAGGGGTAAAGCAGGCTCATGCCGTCGGCAGTGCTTTGCAGTCCCAGCGTTTCCAGCGCAGCGGGCAGGGCGCTGATCGGCTCGGCCAGATTCAGGCTCAGGGTTTTACCGCCCAGGCGGCGCATCAGATTGTCTTTGGTTTCCACCAGTTGCAGTGAACCTTTATTGATGAAGCCGATGCGGTCGGCCATCTCCTGGGCTTCTTCGATGTAGTGGGTGGTCAGAATAATGGTGACCCCCTGGCTGCGCAGCCGTTTCACCAAGGCCCACATGCCTTGGCGCAAGGCCACGTCCACACCGGCGGTGGGTTCATCCAGAAACAGGATTTCCGGTTCATGGGAAAGCGCCTTGGCGATCAGGACGCGGCGTTTCATGCCGCCCGAGAGCGTAATCAAGGGACTGTCTTTCTTGTCCCATAGCGACAAGTCCTTCAGAATCTGCTCGATCAGGGCCGGATTGGGGGCTTTGCCAAACAGGCCACGGCTGAAGCTGACGGTATTCCAGACTGTCTCGAAGGAATCGGCGCTTAGCTCTTGCGGCACCAGGCCAATTTTCTGGCGGGCGCGCTTGTAGTCGGCGACATTGTCTGCGCCATCCACCAGAACGGTGCCGCTGCTGCGATTGACCAGCCCGCAGATAATACTGATCAAGGTGGTTTTGCCTGCGCCGTTGGAGCCGAGCAGGGCAAAAATCTCGCCCCGCCAAATATCCAGGTCCAAAGCGTGCAGGGCTTGATGCCCGTTTGCGTATTGTTTGCTCAGGCCTCGAACACGCAAAATAGCGTGAGAATCAGGAGTGTTCTGCATAGACAGTAAAATGACCCTTTTGCTGTGCCGACAGGGTTTGAATAACGCAATGGATTTGACGATGCCAACTAGCTTACCACCGCCAACAGAGAGTGACGTTTTGAGTGATGCTCAGGCTATGGCTTTAGCCTTGGAGCAGGCTCAACTGGCGGCCAGCATCGGCGAGGTGCCCGTAGGTGCCGTACTATTGGATGCGGACGGCAGGCTGCTGTCTGTGGGCTCCAATCGCACGGTTTGTGATCACGATCCCACCCAGCATGCCGAGATCGTGGCCTTGCGCGCCGCGACGCGTAAAGTTGGCAATTACCGTTTGCCCGGAGCCAGCCTGTTTGTGACTCTTGAGCCTTGCATGATGTGCTTGGGGGCCTTGTTGCATGCGCGTCTGTCGCGGGTGGTGTGGGCCGCAGCCGATCCGAAGACCGGAGTGTGTGGCAGTGTGGAGTCCTTGCATTTGCATCCTACTCTGAATCACCACACCCGTGTCTCGGGTGGTTTGATGTCCGAAGAGGCGGCCCAGGCCTTGCGGGATTTTTTCCGCGAACGACGCGAACAAAAGAAGTTGCAAAAGCAGGCTCAAACAGTCCAATCGCCGCTGGATGGCGCCCAGTAGTCTCGCTAAAATGTCAGCACTTTATTTTCAAGGTTAATCATGAGCAGCCCCGAGCACGACCATCATCACCATCACCACGAACATGGCCAGTGCCATTGTGGGCAGCAGGACAGTTCGGGCATTTACCTGTTTTCGCCCTCTGGCCAGATCCTTGAACCCAAACGCCTGGAGCTGGCAAGCCAGCGCCTGAACCAACTGGGCTTTGCCGTGGACATAGACGCGGATGCCCTGGCGGTGGATGAACGCTTTGCCGGCACGGACGCTCAGCGTCTGGCTGCGGTACAGCGTTCCTTGCAACAGCCTCAGCCCATTGTGATGGCGACACGCGGTGGCTACGGTTTAAGCCGCATTCTGGGCCAGATCGACTGGCGCGCGGTAGCCGACAGTGGCAAGCGTTTTGTCGGCATGTCGGATTTCACGGCCTTCAATCTGGCCTTGCTGGCGCAAACTGGCGCCATCAGCTACACCGGCCCCACCGCCATTGCGGACTTTGGTGGCGATGAAACCGATGAATTGACGACCGAACTGTTTGGCGAATTGATGCGTGGCGAGCTGGAGCTGTTCAGCTTTGAGTCCGAGGGTTCGGATGCCGTCGATGGTCACGGTGTTCTGTGGGGCGGCAATCTGGCCCTGGTTTGCTCCTTGCTGGGCACGCCGTACTTCCCCAATATCAACGGCGGTATCCTGTTCCTGGAAGACGTGGGTGAAGCACCGTACCGAGTCGAACGCATGTTGACGCAGCTCTGGCATGCCGGCGTGCTCAATCGTCAGATGGCGGTGGTATTGGGCCGTTTTACGGCTTACAAGACAGGCGCTTCGGATAACGGCTTTGATATGGATTCGGTGGTGCGCTGGTTGCGTGAAACCGTCAAAGTCCCGGTCGTAACGGGCCTGCCTTATGGCCATGTGGACGTCAAGGTCAGCCTGCCTATTGGCAAGGAAGTGGGCCTGGCTACCGAGGACGGCATGGCTTATCTGGTTCTGGATGAGCACGAACACTAACGGATTTCGCGCCTGCTTGATACACTACTGGGTTGAACTCAACCTTTTTCAAAGTACGTTTACGTGATCTCCACCGCTAATTTAACGATCCAGTTTGGTGCCAAGCCTTTATTTGAAAACGTCAGTGTCAAACTGGGCGGAGGCAACCGCTATGGCCTGATTGGTGCCAACGGGTCGGGCAAGTCTACCTTCATGAAAATCATTGGCGGCGACCTGGAGCCAAGCGGGGGTAATGTATCGCTGGATCCGGGCGTGCGCCTGGGCAAGCTGCGTCAGGACCAGTTTGCCTACGAAGACAAACGTGTGCTGGACGTGGTGCTGATGGGCCACACAGAGATGTGGAGCACCATGCAAGAGCGTGATGCCATCTACGACAATCCAGAGGCCACCGAAGAAGACTATATGAAGGCCGCCGAACTGGAGGCCCGTTTTGCCGAGTACGACGGTTATACCGCCGAGAGCCGTGCCGGTGAATTGCTGATGGGTCTGGAAATTCCGGTCGAACAGCATCAGTTGCCCATGAGCGAAATTGCTCCCGGCTGGAAACTGCGTGTGCTGCTGGCACAGGCCCTGTTCTCCAACCCCGATGTTCTGCTGCTGGACGAGCCGACCAACAACCTGGATATCAACACGATTCGCTGGCTGGAAGATGTGCTCAACAGCTACCAGAGCACCATGATCATCATCAGTCATGATCGTCACTTCCTGAATCAGGTCTGCACTCACATGGCTGACCTGGATTACGGCGAGCTGCGTGTCTACCCCGGCAACTACGACGATTACATGCTGGCGTCGGTGCAGTCGCGCGAACGTGTGCTGGCGGCCAACTCCAAGGCCAAAGAGCGTATTGGCGAGCTGCAGGACTTTGTGCGCCGTTTTGCCGCCAACAAGTCCAAGTCCCGCCAGGCTACCTCGCGACTGAAACAGATTGGTCGCTTGAAGGCAGAGACCATCGAAGTGAAGCCTTCTTCGCGTCAAAACCCGTTTATTCGTTTTGAACAGAAAAAAGTTCTGCACCGCCTGGCCGTGACGGTCGAGGGCTTGAGCAAGTCCTACGATCATCCCATCATCAAGAACTTCTCGGCCATGATTGAAGCGGGCGAGAAAATTGCGATTGTGGGTGCGAACGGTGTGGGTAAGACGACTTTGCTGCGTTTGCTGGCCGGTGATCTGACTCCTGACAGCGGCTCGGTGGTCTGGTCCGAGAACGCTGATATCGGCTATATGGCTCAGGACGTCTCGGACGAGTTCGATACCGAAGACAATGTGTTTGACTGGATTAGCCAGTTCCGTCAGGCCGGCGACGACGATCAGTCTTTGCGCTCGGTGCTGGGCCGCATGTTGTTCTCGGCCGATGACATCATCAAGCCCGTGAAAGTGCTGTCGGGTGGCGAGAAAAACCGCATGACTTTCTCGCGTCTGATGCTGGGTCGTCACAACGTCATGCTCCTGGACGAACCGACCAACCACCTGGATATGGAATCGATCGAGTCCTTGCAGATGGCCATGGAAAAGTTTGAAGGCACTCTGATCTTCGTGTCCCATGACCGCGAGTTCGTCTCCGGCGTGGCAACCCGCATTATCGAAGTGATGCCAGAAGGGCGTCTGGTGGATTACCGCGGTGGCTACGAAGATTACCTGGCCAGCCGCGAGCAGGACTGAGGCTAGGGGTGGCGGTCTTTACCCTGCGTGAGCCCACCAGCTTCGAGCAGGACATCAAAAAAAGCCGCTTTCTGGCACTGGCTGCGCCTGTAGACAGTGCCAGCCAGGCTTTGGCTTTTTTCCAGGCCAAGGGTGTGCCCGATGCCACGCATAATTGCTGGGCCTACAAGATCGGGTCGGAATACCGCTTTAACGATGATGGCGAACCCGGCGGCACGGCCGGGCGTCCCATTTTGCAAGCCATAGAAGGCCAGGATTGCGACCGTGTCGCGGTACTGGTGATACGCTGGTTTGGGGGCGTCAAGCTGGGTACGGGCGGTCTGGTGCGTGCCTATGGCGGCGTGGCCGCTCAATGTTTGCGTCTTGCTGACAAGCAGGAGCTGATTCCCATGGCGGCTTTGCGCTGCCGTTGCTCCTTCGCCGATCTGGCTTTGGTTCAATCCCGTTTCGACAGCTTTGGCGTTCAGGTTCAGGACGAGCAATTCGATGCTGAAGGTGTGCAGTGGCTGTTGAATCTGCCGCTCGAGCATAAAGCGGATTTTCAACAGTCCTTTATCAATATGACGCGTGGCCAGGGGGAATGTGAACCCCTGGAGCAAGCCTAAGTCACCCTCGGTTCTGCCCAAGGTCTGCAATGGACCTCTGGTCGCCATCTTCCTTGATGGAGTTTTCTGGACGAAAAGGTATCTTTTCCAGACGATTATCCCTCTGCACCGTCCAGGCAGTGGCCATACTAAATACCTCTGATTCCTTCTAAGTCTGTATCCAGCCTGCGGGTATGATCGGGTTTAGTCAGCATTGTGGGTGTAAGCCATGTCCTACGAGATCCATGCCAGCCAGTGGCTCAATACGACCGCTCCATTAAGCTTGGCGTCCTTGCGTGGCCGCGTGGTGGTGGTCACGGCCTTTCAGATGCTTTGCCCTGGTTGTGTCATCAACAGCCTGCCGCAAGCCAAGAAGCTGGATACGCTGTTCTCGCGCGATGATCTGCGCATCATAGGCCTGCATAGCGTGTTCGAGCATCACGACGTGATGGACCCTGCGGCTTTGCAGGCGTTTGCCCACGAGTACCGCTTGAATTTCCCCATTGCCATTGATCAGGCCTCAGACAGCGGCCCCTTGCCGCGCACCATGAAGGAGTGGGGCCTGGGCGGGACACCATCTACCATTATTTTTGACCGTGATGGCAATCTGGCCTTGAAGGAATTGGGCCATCTGGACGATCTGCGTCTGGGTGCGTTTGTCGGCCAGCTGATTGCTCGCCGCCCGGCGCAAGCAGACAAGAAAGAGGGGGTGGCGGACAAGCAGGATTCTTCCTCTTGCGGGCCGACCTGTACCTACTAGGTTTTTTGCTGAAAAGGGTTTGTCATGAAGATTGCGGTGTTTGATACCTACGTTGTGCGTCCTGACGGGCGTCGTATGCACTTTGATATCTTGGTCAGTGACGATGCCAAGGATATGGACAAGGTCTTGAGTTATGGTCAGCGTTATCTGGCGGCCAAAGGGGTGAATGTTGAAAACTTCACCTCGCGCGAGTGCCGCTTCTGCCATACGGAAATGGCTTCTGCGCCGGTCGAAAATGAAATCAAACGCAGTGGCTTCGCGATTATCGAGCTGGAAAACTGCGACTAAATCGCATTTCTGCAAAAAAAACGCCAGACAAACCGTCTGGCGTTTTTTCTGAGGCCGGGCAAATCAGGCCTGGTCAGGCTGCTGGTTTTGCTGGGCAGCAATTTCAGCGTGAACTTTTTCCATGTCCACAGCCTGGACTTGTTCGATCAGATCGTCCAGCTGGGCAGCGGAAAGGGCACCGGCTTGCGAGAACAGCAAGACGTTTTCACGGAAGACCATCAGGGTAGGAATGGAGCGAATACGCAGGCCAGCGGCCAGTTCCTGCTCTTCTTCCGTGTTCACCTTGCCAAAGGTCACGCCGGGGTGCTTGGCCGCTGCTGCGTCAAAGACAGGGGCGAATTGGCGACATGGACCGCACCAAGGAGCCCAGAAGTCGATGATCAGGGGTTTGCCGTCTTCTACTGCAGCCTGGAATGTTTCTTCGTTCAGTTCGACGATGCTCATGGGGGAGCCTCCGCAATAAAAAAGCGGCTGATGGTGTTCAGCCGCTTCGTTAAACATGCAATCAGTGTACTCGTTTTCCAGGCAGCCCTAAAGCGCCAAACGAGTTTGCTAAAGGGTTTTTCATTCCGTAGCGATTGCGTACTTGATCACAAACAAGATGGCGACAATCAGTGTGGCCAGGTGGATACTGCGCCAGCGGCCGGTTGTCAGCTTCAGGATCACGTAGCTGATAAAACCAAAGGCCAGACCGTTGGCAATCGAGTAGGTGAAGGGCATGGTGAAGGCAGCCAAGGCAGCAGGCACGGCCTCGGTCATGTCGTCCCATTTCACTTCAGTGATTTCGCGCATCATCAAGCACGCCACATACAGCAAGGCGGGGGCGGTGGCGTAACCGGGAACGGTCGCGGCCAGTGGCGAGAAAAACAGGGCTAGCAGGAACAGGACACCAATGGTCAGCGCGGTCAGACCGGTACGGCCACCGGCTTGCACACCCGAGGCGCTTTCCACGTAGGCGGTGGTGCTGCTGGTACCCAGCATGGAACCGGCCACAATGGCGGTACTGTCAGCCAGCAGGGCGCGGCCCAGGCGATTGGGCTTGCCTTCTTCAATCAGGCGGGCACGCTTGGCAACCCCGATCATGGTGCCGGTGGCATCAAACACTTCAACCAGCACCAGCACCAGAATCACGTGCACAAAGCCGGTGTGCAGGGCACCCATGATGTCCAGCTGCATGAAGGTGGGCATCAGCGAGGGTGGAGTGGAGACCACACCACCAAATTCGCTGTGACCGGTCAGCATGGACAGAATGGTCACGGCCAGAATGCCAATCAGGATTGCACCGCGCACCTTCAGTGCGTCCAGGGCGGCAATAATAAAGAAGCCCAGAATTGCGTACAGGGCTGCGGGCTGGGTCAGGTCACCCAGACCAATCTTGGTGGCAGGGTGGGCCACCACAATACCCGAGTTCATCAGGGCGATCAGGCCCAGGAACATGCCGATACCGGCGGCAATGGCGCTTTGCAGGGATTTGGGAATGCCCCGAATCAGCCAGGACCGGATGCCAGTCACCGTCAGGATCAGGAAGATCACGCCGGAAATAAAGACCGCGCCCAGTGCCTGTTGCCAGGTATAGCCCAGGGTGGCGACCACGGTGAAGGCAAAAAAGGCGTTCAGGCCCATGCCCGGTGCCATGCCGATAGGCCAGTTGGCCACAAAGGCCATGATGAACGTGCCCAGAGCAGCAGCCAGGCAGGTGGCTACAAAAATGGCATTGCGATCCATCCCTGTGGACGACAGGATGTCTGGATTCACAAAAATAATGTAGGACATGGTCAGGAAGGTAGTGATACCTGCCAGGACCTCGGTACGGACGTTGGTGCCATGCTCAGTGAGTTTGAAGAGACGTTCAAACATGGGCAGCCTCCTTGTGATTATTAGGCGATCGGAGCGTGAAATTATCGATGCGGGATTTTAACCACGAGTGTGCCACTGCGTCGCCCCCCTTTGTCGCGATGTATCGGCACAACCCAGACACTATCCGCTGATTGTCTTGAGGGGATAAATTCCTATTTTCCCCAATACAGCAGGCTAAAATAAGCGCCATGAATATTCTTGGATTTGAAAGTTCCTGCGATGAAACTGGCGTGGCGCTGGTCAGCACGGAACAGGGCCTGCTGGCCCATGCCTTGCACAGCCAGATCGCCATGCACCGTGAATATGGTGGGGTGGTGCCTGAACTGGCCTCTCGCGATCATATCCGTCGCGTCCTGCCTTTGACACGGCAGGTGTTGGCTTCTTGCCATATGCAGCTCGATCAGGTCGATGCCATTGCCTATACCGCCGGCCCCGGTCTGGCCGGTGCCTTGCTGGTGGGAGCCAGTGTGGCGCAGTCGATTGCCTGGTCGCTGAAAAAACCGACCATTGCCATCCATCACCTGGAAGGTCATTTGCTCTCGCCCTTATTGGCCGAGCCGCGTCCCGACTTTCCCTTTGTGGCCTTGCTGGTCTCGGGTGGCCACACTCAGCTGATGCGTGTAGATGGTGTGGGTCAGTATGAATTGCTGGGTGAAACGCTGGACGATGCAGCAGGCGAAGCCTTTGATAAAAGCGCCAAGCTGATGGGCCTGGGTTATCCCGGCGGCCCGGCCTTGTCGCGTCTGGCTGAACAGGGTGACCCCAGCGTCTACGAGCTGCCGCGTCCCATGATGCACAGCAAGGATCTGGATTTCAGCTTTAGTGGTTTGAAAACTGCCGTGCTGACGCGCTTGCGCAAGCTGGAAGCGGAAGAGGGCGGGATTACCGAACAGCAACGCGCTGATCTGGCTGCTGCAACCGAGGCCGCCATTGTGGACGTGCTGGCCGCCAAGGCGATCAAGGCCTTGAAGCAAACGGGCTTGAAACGTCTGGTGGTTGCCGGTGGTGTGGGCGCCAACCGCCACTTGCGGGCTTATTTACAGAAAGCCGTGGCGCGTTTGAAGGGCGAGGTGTTCTTTCCGCCGCTGGAATTCTGTACCGATAACGGTGCCATGATTGCTTTTGCGGCGGCCATGCGGGTCAAGCATGGTTTGGTGACTTTGGATGATAGCCAGCATGGCTTTGCCATCCGGCCTCGCTGGGATCTGGCTTGTGTGAACCAGCCTGTCTCCCAGCAAGAGCGTTAGTGCTTATTTTTTCTTGGAACCGATCTTGCTTTCTTTGCCCGTCATCAGACGACGAATGTTTTCCTGGTGACGCCAGAGCAAGAAGGCACTGATCAGGACCAGGGCCGTGGCAATAGAGGCATTCATGGGCCAGACCACCTTGGCACCGAGCAGGTAAAACAAGGGGGCAAACACGGCACTGATGATGGCTGCCAGCGAGGAGTAACGGCTGACATAAGCGATAATCAGCCAGGTGGCCGCGGTAGCCAGAGCCAGCCAGGGCAGCAGGGCCAGGATGACACCCAGCGCGGTTGCCACGCCTTTACCGCCTTTAAAGCCCAGAAAGACCGGGTACAAGTGACCCAAAAAGGCAAAAAAGGCGCTGACACCCAGTAAAGTCGGTGCCCAGCCCCAGTTGCTGATGGCCTGTTGGGTCAGAAAGACAGCCAGCCAGCCTTTGAAGGCATCGCCCAACAAGGTCAGGACAGCTGCTTTTTTATTGCCGCTACGTAGTACATTAGTGGCTCCCGGATTTTTCGAACCAAAGGTGCGAGGGTCTTGCAAGCCCATGATCTTGCTGACGATTACGGCAAACGGCAAGGATCCCAGTAAATAGGACAAGAGGGCGACAAGCGGGGCGGCCACAGCAAAAGAAACGGCGTTCATGAGGATTGAGCTCCACAATTATTGTTGCGCGGATTCTACCGGCCTTGCAGCAAAATACCAAAGGCAGCGGGTACAATTTGCTGCCCCTGTTAGATTTTTAACGGAAAAGTAAAGCATGCGTATTCTGGTCTCCAACGATGATGGCTATACAGCAGCCGGTATCGAGGCTTTGTATGAAGCCTTGCAAGGACTGGGTGAGCTGACTGTTATTGCACCCGAGACCAATTGCAGCGGTGCCAGCAATTCCCTGACCTTGAATCGTCCCCTGTCGCTGCGCCAGGCCAGCAATGGTTTTTATTTTGTTAATGGTACACCGTCCGATTGTGTGCACGTGGCCCTGACAGGCTTGCTGGATTTCCGTCCCGATCTGATTGTGTCCGGCATTAATAACGGCGCCAATATGGGCGACGACACCTTGTATTCGGGCACGGTAGCGGCCGCGATGGAAGGCCACTTGTTTGGTATTCCCGCGATTGCGTTTTCCCTGATCGAACGCGGCTGGAAGAACCTGGACAGCGCAGCGCGCGTGGCACGAGATCTGGTACAGCGCTGTCAGAAGAAGCCGTTGGCGGCCAATACCTTGCTGAACGTGAATATTCCGTGTTTGCCCTACGAAGCCTTGAAGGGCACGCAAGTCACCCGCCTGGGCAAGCGTCATCCTTCGGAGCCGGTCGTAAAAAGCCAGACGCCTTATGGCGAACCCGTGTACTGGATTGGCCGTGTCGGTGGTGTGTCCGATAGCGAGCAGGGCACAGATTTCGGTGCCGTGGAACAAGGTGCAGTATCCATTACGCCCTTGCGCGCGGACCTGACTCACCACGAGCAACTGGCCGGATTGCGGGACTGGATGCAATGACAAGTAAACCAGGCAAGCGCTATCCTTTTGCAGACGGCACTCGGAACCGGTTCGGCAAGTCCAGCCTGGGCAGTGGCCTGTCTGCCAGCAATAGCAATACCCGTATTGTGCAACGGGGCCAGTTACAACCGACACCCTCGGCCATTTTGTCACCGCAAGTGTCAACAAGTGTCAACTTGGGTTTGAACTCGGAACGCTCGCGTGGCATGATGATCGAGCGCTTGCGCCGACAGGGAATTACCGACGAACGAGTGCTGGCGGCCATGCAGGCAGTACCGCGCCATCAGTTTGTTGATCAGGGTTTGGCCAGTCGGGCCTATGAAGATGATGCCTTGCCTATCGGCTTTGCGCAGACCATCTCCCAGCCTTGGGTTGTAGCCCATATGATCAGCCTGGTGTGTGACCAGAAAATACCGACCAAGGTGCTGGAAGTGGGGGCCGGATGTGGTTATCAGGCTGCTGTTTTGGCACAATTGGTCAAAGAAGTGTATGCGGTAGAACGTATCAAAGGCTTGTGCGATATGGCTCGCGATCACATGCGCCAATTAGGGCTGTCGCAACGGGCTCGAATAATGTTTGGTGACGGAATGCAAGGTTACCCTGCCGCGGCACCATATGATGCTATTGTTGTGGCGGCAGCCGGTCCGGTCATTCCCAGAACCTTATTGGAACAATTAACATTGGGGGGGAGACTGATCGCCCCTGAAGGTACGACACAACAGCGCCTGGTTTTGGTGGAACGCACCGGACAGGCTACTTGGCGTCGTGAAGAACTTGATGCGGTTCGCTTCGTGCCGATGCGAGCCGGAACCCAGATTTAGTCAGATATTCTCAGGAGATTTATATGCAGCATGCAGTCAGGTTACCGTTAACCGCTGCTTCCACCGGTACACAGTGGTTCTTGACGCCCCGTCAGTGCCTGGTGGCGGCTGTGGTCACCAGTACCCTGCTGGCTGGTTGTGCAAGCCGTAATGAGCGCGCTCCAGTCACTGACCTGAGTTCCTCTTCGGCGGCAGGCAGCGTCAGCAGTGCCTCGGGTACCTATGTGGTACGCCCCGGCGATACGCTCTACAAGATTGCACAAGCGCACGGCATGGACGTGAATTCGCTGATCCAGTTGAACCAGATTACGGATCCTTCCATGTTGCGCGTGGGTCAAACCTTGCGTCTGGACGGCAATACCTCGATGGCGGCAGTGACGACTCGCCCAGCCGGTAGTGGTAGCACACAGACCTCGCCAGTCAGCCCGGCCACCCCGGTCAAGACTGAAACGCCCGTGTCTGCGCCTCGCGCCAGCGACGCGGCTCTGATCGCCTGGGGCTGGCCTGCCAGTGGCAAGATCATCCAGGGTTTCAATGCCTCGACCAAGGGTATTGATATCGAAGGCAAGGTGGGCGACCCCGTGGTTGCCGCAGCGGATGGCAAGATCATGTACGCCGGTAACGGTGTGCGCGGTTTAGGCTCCATGGTGCTGGTTGGTCACAGCAATGGCTTTATCACTGCTTACGCCCATAACAGTGTCTTGCACGTTAAAACGGGTCAGCAGGTGAAGAAGGGGCAGCGTATTGCCGATCTGGGTCAGTCTGACACCACCTCGCCACGACTGCACTTCGAGATTCGTCGCTCCGGTACGCCGGTCAACCCGATCTCGTACCTGCCTACGCGATAAGCTCGGTATCTGGACTGAAAAAAGCGGCTTCTGGCCGCTTTTTTTGTGCGCTCTGTTCGAGGGTGCTTAACGGAATGACTTTTTGAGTGCAGATTGCTCTTCCAACTTGAAGGCTATGCCTGTCGGGCGGGCGGGTCATTCAGAATTTAGTAGCGTTGTGGAACCGCTAGTGCCGCGTTGTGCTTGTTTTTACCCGTTGAGCCGAATGCTCATTGTAAAATCAGCGATTCGCCATCGTTTGCAGCAATGCAACTGCGCCATTCTGCTTGGCAGGACGCTTATTTAGGTTTTTATCGAATGTCTGACGTATTGTTAATTGAATCGCTGGATCTGGAAGGACGCGGCGTCGCCCATAAAGAGGGCAAAGTGGTGTTTGTGGAAGGCGCCTTGCCCGGCGAAGCAGTGCTGGCCGAGACGGTGCGCTCCAAGGATTCCTACGATAAAGCTCGCATGACGGCTTTGTTGAAAGCGTCGTCGCAGCGTGCTGAACCTCCCTGTCCCAACTTTGGTGTCTGTGGTGGCTGTGCCATGCAGCATCTGGAGCCCTCGGCCCAGGTTGCGGTCAAGCAGCGCGTTCTGGAAGATTCCCTGGGCCATATCGGCAAGGTGCAGCCGGGCCGTGTGTTGGCACCCTTGCACGGCCCTTACTGGGGTTACCGTTACCGCGCCCGTTTCTCTATGCGCTACGTGCCTAAGAAGGGTGGGGTGCTGGTCGGCTTTCGTGAAAAGAATGGCCGCTACGTGGTGGACATGACGGAATGTCGTGTCCTGCCCGCCAAAGTTTCTGCCTTGCTGGAGCCCTTGCGTTCCTGTTTGGCTGGTTTGTCCCGCCCGGATCGTTTGCCTCAGATCGAGCTGGCCATGGGCGACAAGATTACCACCTTGACCCTGCGTCACATGGAGCCGCTGACTAGCGAAGATATCCAGCGTTTGCAGAGCTTCGGTCAGGAGCACGACATCAGCTGGTGGCTGCAGCCCAAGGGTCCGGAAACGGCCCATCCTTTGCTGCGCGAAGATGCGGACAAGCTGGCCTACGCACTGCCCGAATTTGATTTGCGTATGCCGTATCGCCCGACGGACTTTACGCAGGTGAACCACGACATTAACCGCAGCCTGATCTCGCGTGCCTTGACCCTGCTGGACGTCAAGCCCGAGCATCGGGTGGCCGACTTGTTCTGTGGTCTGGGTAACTTCAGCCTGCCGCTGGCACGCCGTGCCGCCGAGGTGGTTGGCATTGAAGGCAGCAGCACCTTGACCGAACGTGCCGGTGAAGCAGCCTTGGCCCACAACTTGCAGGGCAAGGCAAAATTCACAACGCTGAATCTGTTTGAGGTGGACGTGCAATGGCTGCGTGACCTGGGTCATTTTGATCGCATGTTGATTGACCCGCCGCGTGATGGTGCCTTTGCGGTCGCCACTGCTTTGGCGCAGCTGGAAAAGCACGAACGCCCCGAGCGTCTGGTTTATGTGTCCTGTAGCCCAGGTACTCTGGCTCGGGACGCCGGTGTATTGGTTCACCAGGGTGGTTATACGCTGGAATCGGCCGGTGTGGTGAATATGTTCCCGCATACGGCACACGTGGAATCAATTGCCGTCTTTACACGCTAAGTACACCTAAGCAGGCTTCAACTAAAACGCCCTGCAAATTGGACAGAGTTCCAGTTTGCGGGGCGTTTTGTTTTTCCTGGAAGGTGTTGTCAGCTCGTTCGTCCAAGGTGCTGTTGCCTTTAACACCGACCATTTCGGTGGTATCACGTTTTAAAGGCTGGCGGAAGGGCTGGCTGAAGGATCAGTCGCGTTCAGGTGCTTTTCTCGAAATGTGGGCATGAGCCAGCCCGTGTCCTTGCCAAGGTGGCCGGCAGCTATATGCTTTTTATCAGCACGTTTGAAGGCTGGGCTGGCTGATCGGTTCTGTGTGTGTGATTCGGTCCGTTGCTGATTTTACTGCTTGGTGGCAGGTGTTGCCGCTTTACCAGCATGGACAATCAAGCCATCGTGTATCAGCTCCATCATCATCTTGAATACCTGCTCGGATTGCAGATGCACAAAGCGCGGCAGAATCTGGCGCAGCATAGGCACATCCTCGGCGGGCCATTGTTCCAGTTCGTTTAGCTCTTCTTCAGTCACCGGGCGGATAAGTCCACCCAACTCGCCCTGAATCAATCCATATAAAGCGGCATACCAGCCCACACAGGCGGCGGGGATTTCGGCATCGCTCAAACCGCCATCGCGCAAGGCCCTGTATACCTGCTCAAGAACCAGATAGTCGGCCTTGCCGGTATTCAGAAAACGCTGCATTTGCTGAAAAGTCTGTGGGTGGCCCAAGGCCAGCTCACGATACTGTCGGGCCAATTCATACAAACGCTCTGTCCACGATAGCTCCGTATCTACGGCCTGAATGCGTCCCGTCAAGTAATCCGCCATTGCGCGCAGCAAGCCGTCCTTGGACTTGAAGTGATAGAGCACGGCCATTGGATCGCAACCGACTCGTTCCCCCAGTTTGCGTAAAGAAAAGCCGCTGTCGCCGGCTTCCTCCATCAAGGTGACGGCGGCGATGACCAGCTCGTCCTTATTCAGTTTGCGTGTGCGCGAGGCGGGTGCTTGGGCCAATAGAGTTCCTTTGATAGGGAAAGGGCAGATTTGCCAAGTTTAACTCTACAGAGTAGAATAAATTAATTCTACATCGTAGAAGAAGATCGTTCCACCCCGTTTTTACAACGGGGTGTTGATAACGAGACAGAACGGAACGCCGCGTTGACGGGGCGTCACCGGAGCATTCCGCTCTGTGATCCAGGCGGCCAAAAGGCCGTAACAGACACAGGACATTTATGCTTATTTCTAAACCGACTCTTTTAAACGATGTTTCCAGCGCAGAGAGCTTGTTGGTCAGTAATCCCCGATTGTGGAACTGGCGAAAAGGCCATCTGAACGAAGCCGTCGCGCCCGCGACGTATTACGAAGCATCGCTAGCCCCCTGGACCCGCTTTGATCCTCTGCAAGCCGACACGCAATGTGATGTGCTGGTAGTGGGTGGTGGCTTGCTGGGGGCCTCTACCGCCTTGCACCTGGCCCGCTCCGGCCTGGACGTGGTGCTGGTAGAAAAAGACAGTATTGGCTCTGCCGCTTCAGGTCGAAACGGTGGTCAGCTGACTCCCGGTCTGGCCCGTTGGGAAGCCGCAGACATGATTGCCCATCTGCCTTTGGATGAGGCCCGTCGCTTGTGGCGCTTTGCCTCGCATGAAGCCATGGATCTGCTCGATCAAATTGCTCAGGATTACGAGCTGGATTTTGATCGTCGTCGTGGTCATTTAACGGCTGCCATTCACGCAGGCCATATGGGCGCATTGGTAGAGGGGGCGGATGCCCGACGCTATCTGGGCGATACCAGCGTGGAAGTTGTGGGTAGCTACGAGCTGGAGCAGGAAATCCGCTCGCCCTTGTATCACGGTGCTGTGGTGGATACTCTGGGCGGTCAGTTGCATCCCTTGGCACTGCTGCGTGGTCTGGTGTATGGCTTGGCTCAACATGGAGGTCGAGTTTATGAAGGCAGCCCGGTCGAAGAAATCGAGCAGACGGAAAAGGGCGCTTTGGCTATCACCCCCGGTGGCACGATTCTGGCCCGTCAGGCCTTGGTGCTGGCCGTGCATGACACGACTTCGCAGTTTTTGCCGACGCAATCCAATACCACTGTTCCGTTCTATACCTACGTAGGTGTGACTGAACCTCTGGAGTGTCCAGTCAGCGAGTTGCTGCCTACAGACCGTGCGGTGTATGACACGCAATTCCAGATCGACTATTACCGCGCCGTGCGTCAAAACCGCCTGTTGTTTGGCGGGCAGGGCACCGGCACCAGTTGGTCCCCCGAACGTATCAATGACTACCTGCTGGATCGTATCCAGACGGTTTTCCCGCAGCTGGAACAGGTACAGCTGGACTTTTCCTGGAGCGGGATCAGTGACTTTACTCTGAACGGGGCAACTGACTCGCGCAAGACCGAGGATGCGGTACCTGTGTACATGGTGCATGGCTGGAGTGGTCACGGCGTGGCGCAAACCGTGCGTATTGGTAAAGCCATTAGTGACGACGTCATGGGTCGCAACGAAGACTTTGCCATGCTGACGGATATCACCCATCGCAGCATTCCTCTGGGCCATCAGTTATCCGGCCTGGCGATCCCAGTGGTCAAGGCCGCCATTGGCATGATGAGTGCAGTGAATCCTGGTCGTCTGGTGTCCTTCTAAGTACGTTTTCAAGCCCTTGCTTAGCAGCGCTGACTAGGGCAAGCCCTTACTTGTTTTCGATCCTGATTGTTTTACATTGTGATTTCCTATTCGTATTGGCTTCAATATTTTAGGTTCATAAGAATTTTCAGTATCATAAAAACAAGGGACAGATATGCAGAAAAGGCTTGTTCGTACCGGGGCTGCGGCCGCTGGTTTGATCTTGGGTTTGGCGTGGGCACCAGCCCACGCGCAGGTGCAGTCGGTAGAAGTGATGCGCGACAGCTATGGCGTTCCGCACGTCTTTGCCGACAGCCACTATGGCTTGTATTACGGCTATGGTTATGCGGTTGCCCAAGATCGTCTGTTCCAGATGGATATGGCGCGTCGCTCCTTTGTGGGCACAACTGCCGCTGTCCTGGGCCCTGGCGAGCAGGATGTCTACGTCAAGTACGACATGCAGGTGCGGCAGAACTTCACACCCGCTTCGATACAGCGGCAGATCGCAGCCCTGTCCAAAGATGAGCGCGACATTTTCCGTGGCTATGCCGATGGCTATAACGCCTATCTGGAGCAGGTACGCCGTCGTCCTGAACTGCTACCCAAAGAATATGTGGATTTTGATTTCCAGCCCGAGCCACTGACGGACTTTGATGTGGTCATGATCTGGGTGGGCTCCATGGCCAATCGCTTTTCCGACACGAATCTGGAAGTGACGGCACTGGCCATGCGTCAGTCTCTGGAAAAACAGCACGGCCCGGAACGTGGCCGCGCCTTGTTTGATGAACTGCTGTGGATCAATGACACAACAGCCCCCACCACCGTTCCGGCACCCGCTGCCGAGCGCAAGCCACAGGCGCAAGCAGGGACGCAGAATCTGGCTCATGTTTCTTCACAAGTGCTGGCTGCCGAGCTGGAGCGTCAGGACAAGCATTGGGGTGGCCGTGGCCCGGACTTTGCACCTAAAGCCAGTAATCTGTGGAGCACCCGCCCCGAGCGCGTTCAGGATGGTTCTACGGTTCTGATCAACGGCCCGCAGTTTGGCTGGTACAACCCGGCTTACACCTACGGTATTGGCCTGCACGGCGCGGGCTTTGATGTGGTGGGCAATACGCCTTTTGCTTATCCGATTGTTCTGTTCGGTACCAACAGCGAGATTGCCTGGGGGGCGACTGCTGGTCCCCAGGACGTGGTGGATATGTATCAGGAGAAACTGAACCCGGCGCGTGCCGATCAGTACTGGTTCAACAATGCCTGGCGCACGCTGGAGCAGCGCAAGGAGCGTATCCAGGTACGCGGTCAGGCTGATCGTGAAATGACGATATGGCGCACCGTACACGGCCCCGTGATGCAGTTTGATTACGAACAGGGCACGGCTTACAGCAAGAAGCGCAGCTGGGATGGTTATGAGGTGCAGTCCTTGCTGGCTTGGCTGAATGTAGCCAAGGCGCGCAACTGGATGGAGTTTCTGGATCAGGCCAGCAAGATGGCGATTTCCATTAACTGGTACTACGCCGACAAGCACGGCAATATCGGCTACGTATCGCCTGCTTTTCTGCCCCAGCGTCCTGCCAATCAGGACATCCGCGTGCCAGCCAAAGGGGACGGCAGCATGGAGTGGCAGGGCATCAAGAGTTTTGACGCGATTCCCAAAGCCTACAATCCGCCGCAAGGCTATCTGGTCAACTGGAATAACAAACCTGCGCCTGACAAGACCAATACGGATACCTATTACTGGACCTATGGCGACCGAATGAACGAGTTGACCAGCCAGTATCAGCAGAAAGATGTGTTCAGCGTGCAGGAGATCTGGGCGTTCAACAAGAAGGCGTCCTACAGCGATGTGAACTGGCGCTACTTCCGTCCGCATCTGGAAAAGCTGGCGCAAAGTCTACCTGCCAATGACGCTGGTCAGGCGGCGTTGACGACCTTGCTGGCCTGGGATGGTATGGAACGCGATAAAGCTGGAGAAAATGCCGGACCGGCTCGGGTGCTATTCAAAACCTGGCTGGAAGAAATGTACAAGCAAGTCCTGATGCCGGTGGTGCCTGAATCGCATCGCGCCATGTATAGCCAGACGGGTTTTGCCACGCAGCAAGGTCCCAACCCTGGTTCGATCAACTTGAGCATGGGCACCAAGGTACTGTTGCGTGCCTTGGCCCTGGAAGCCCATCCTGATCCCAAGCGTGTGAATGTCTTTGGTGAGCGTTCGTCTCAGGAAATCATGTACACAGCTTTGCAAAATGCGCAGGCCCGCTTGAGCCAGGAGCAGGGTGCTCAGATGGAGCGCTGGACCATGCCGACCTCGGTGCATCGCTTCAGTGACAAGAACTTCACGGGCACTCCGCAGACGACGTCGGGCAATACCTTTGCCTTTACCGGCTATCAGAACCGTGGCACGGAGAACAACCGTGTGGTGTTTGATGCCAAGGGCGTGGAGTTCTGCGATGCCATGCCGCCCGGCCAAAGCGGTTTCACCGACCGTAATGGTGTCCGCAGCCCGCATTATGAGGATCAGCTGAAGTTGTACGAGAACTTCGAGTGCAAGACGATGGATGTGACGCATACGGACATTCGTCGTAATGCGCAAAGCAGCACGATGCTTTTGATTCAGCCGCAGCCTTAACGTTGAGTGCGGCACCTGCACTTTTTGGGGCGGTGCCGTTTCTTCGATCGCTGCTGGGGGGGTTTAGCAGGCCTGGAGATGCACCCCTCAGAGGGAATTCGCAAAGGTAGCTTGCCAGTATCAGCAGCGAAGCTGAGTACGAAGTCTAAGTTGCCAGTCCGGGCAGGCAGGATTGGAAGTAGGTCGAAGCGGTATAAATCTATTGACTCTGGTTGATCTAACAGAAGCTGGCAGATCTATCGGGCAGAAAACGACCCAAACCGGAAGTTCGTCTTGCACCAAAGCGGTCATTCAGCCCGTACCCGGCGCCCACAAAAAAGCACCAAGGACATGACTCCCTAGTGCTCTAAAAAGCCAGCGGCCATCAATTACCGCCAGCTATAGGCGCAGCTTTCGCTGCATTGCAATCGTCACGCCATCACTAGCGGCGCATGTACAGGCCGAGCGCTGCAAAGCCCAGCACCATCACCGACAACAGCAGCCGCTCCCACAGTTCGCCAAACAGCGGCACCGGTGTGGGAGTTGCAGGAACCTCCACAGCCGCTGTCACGTTAATGCTTTAAGTCTGTACCACTGTGGGCACTCATGGTGAACTAAGCCGCCTCCGGCATTCAGCGCATCTCGAAGATGCAGGACGGGGTTCATCACGGGTTTGAACCCGAATTTTGCATACGCCGGCGCACACCACGGAACATCTTTAAAAGTCGTCAGCGTCAGCGCAGCCAAGCCGGTCTCCACCGCATATTGGTAAGCGCTGCGAAGCAGTCCCGTGCCAACACCTTGTCGTTGCCAACCGCCATGAACAGAAAGCTCCCAAATGTGAAGCTCATGATTCAAAACTTCGGCATTCAAAAATCCGACCAGGTCGTCCTGCGATGTCTCAGCGACCCAAACGCTTCTCTTGAGAATGAGCCGCTCATGTTCAGCCCGCGCGATGACCTGGCCAGCTGCCAGCCAATCCAAATGGGGGATAGCTCGATAGAGCTCGCTGGCGGACTTTTCGATTCGCGGCAAATATGCCGCGTCCTCAAGGGTGGCAACACGAATGAACATGTGGGCGGAAATGACCGGTCAATTGGAAGGCTGCACCCGCGCCAGTGAACCAGGCACTTTAGTGAGGTGCAGTCCTCCACAACGATTGTGGGGTAGCATCTGCACGCAAACTGTACAGATGCTCTTGGTCAGTCTATCGCTTGACCGCACTCAGATAACGGAAGCCGCCGCCTGCAATCTGCAAGCCATCTCTGCGGCCCGCGAAATAGCGGGCGTTGAGTTCTGCCGGCCCCAAGTCTTCATCGACTTCAAAGCCCGCAAATGACAGCAGTTCACGCATGCGCTCCGGCGTGCAAGATGATTGCCACGGCTCGCCTCCCGCAGCCATCATGCTGGCCGTGAACTGCATCATGACTCGCTCCACAGGATGCAGTTGGGCCTCATCCAGGCGGTAGTCCAGCGTAACGGTGGAGCCTGGAGCAAGTTGCTGTAACGCAGCAATCTCGCGCTCAACCACATCGTTGCAAAGGTAGACGAGCACCCCCAGCACAGACAGGCTGACAGGCTTGGCAAGGTCTGCTCCACCTGCGAGAAGACCATCAACACTGGTCATCTCCCGCAAATCGGTGGCTACATAGCGCAGGCTTGCGGGCTGAGCCCATCCGTTGTCTGTATAAAGGTCTGTCTTCCATTTCTGCATTGAAGGCTGGTCCAGTTCAAACGTGGTGACGGCAGGAAGCGTGGACGCACTGCGCAGTGCCCATGTATCCAGACCTGCCCCGACTATGCCGTATTGCACAGTTCCGTTGGCAATGGCTTTCAGCAAATGGTCTTCCGCGAATCGTGAGCGGGCTACGATGCCCGCCCGCATGGAGCGTGACGGGACATCGTTTTGCACCATTGGTTCGCGCATCAGTGATGCAGCATTGGCACTTCCCAAAGACGCTATGGCGAAGGGATCCTTGAATACCAGGTCGCCTTCGAGAATCTGGTGCGCTGCTCGTGAAGTGGCGACACGCATGGCCGAGGGGCTTGGACAGTCAGTGTATTTCATTGGAATACTCCTGTTGTTGGTTCAACGAAAGGAGTACTTTCAGACCTGACGTAACGCTAGGGTCAAGAGGCAGCAGCTTCGAGGTATGCCCTCAATTGTGGACCAACAAAGTGACCGAGCGTCAATATGGGCTCCGAGGTATAGGCCTGCTTCAGCTTGACCGCAAGCGACATATCCTGCGCTACGGTTCTAAGCGAGAGTTCGCGATATCGCGCTACCAACTCGCGCGCAGCCTTTGTCTTTGGAGAGACTCTATTGGCGAGCAGCCTCTCTCCTTGAGCCGCAAATGTCTCCCACTCAGGCCCTGTAGAGCCATCCAGTCTGTTAAGTTCGTCTGGCGAGAGATGACGGCGCAATGCTTCCAGGCGCAACTCGATGGCTTGTTCAAGGTATTGCATGAGCTCTGGCTCAAGTCCAGCGTGCCGCGCCGTCTCAGGCGCTTCCCGATGCATTCGCGCCCAATCAAGGATGGCGCCCAGCCGTCCTCCGAAAACAGACATTGCGATGTTCATCCACCGTTGTGCGAGCAACTGCGTTTGCGCTGCATCGACCGGAACATCGCCGCTTCGGCATGCAAGCAATTTTCCGGCAACTGGCTGCCATCGGGCCTTGGCGCGACGCCAGTGCGCAAGCAGCCGCCGTACGTCCTCTGAGGGAAGGTACAACTGATGAGTCTCAAGGAGGCGAATGCCGTCGAGCAAATCACCGGCCGATGCGTTTTGGCGAGAGACAGCGTGCTCCAGAAACAGCAGCTTTTCTTTGAGCTCCTGGATTTCCACCAGCTTGCGCGTAGCATCTTCTACCTGGCGACGCAGTAACACTTGAGGTGTGACTTCACCTCCAGTCAATGTTGCCGCAATCGCTTCGAGGCTGAGTCCTAGTTGTTTGAGGGACTGAACGGCATGCAATCGCTCGATGTCGTTGGCACTGTAGAGGCGATACCCCGACTCGCTTCGAGCACTGGGGCATACCAATCCGATATGGTCGTAATGATGCAGAGTACGTACAGTGATACCCGCACGCTTGGCGACTGCTCCTATGGTGAGATGAATGGCGTCCACGGTTTACACGGTTTGTCAGATTTACCACGATTGTCTGGTAAAGGTCGAGCCTGTAGGGGGTAACCGCCCTAAAGCGGGCTTAGCGTTCTTTCAATTGCCGGCATGGCGGGTTAACCTAAGTCTGCGACACACGCTCAAGGCCATCCGAAGCTTCCGGCCCGTAGGTGCCAAACGACAACTTGATGCCGCGCTGCGCTGGTGTAAGCATGCTCTCGGGTGAAAGCTCCATGCCCTTGCTATTATTGTCCATGAACCATCCGCAGAACAGGTCAACACGAAACCGAGTCACGATGTCACCCTAAACCGCTAGGTCCGACGTGACTTGACCAAGCAACTCCGAGACCTGACCATCCAAGTCTTCTGGCTCGGTCTCCTTCGCCCTTAGACGCCACATGCCAGAGTTCTTCGTGCCAATGCGGCCCGATGGGCTCTAAGGAATCTGCGGCCCTTTCACATGAGCTGACGTCGGCATTGCACTGAGTAGCCTCGAAATTTCCTCAGGCACTAGTTCGTCACCCATGATGCGCAACGTTGCCACAGACCGTTCGAGATGAACCATTAGTGAAGCCTATTCAGATTGACGAAGGACCGCTGTTGGCTCCATTGTGCCCGTGGAGCGAATGTCGGGTCATGGCCGAAAGCAGCAGTTCCAGTCCTAACCCTAACGCAACTGACAAAACACGTCAGATCAAATCTGAGTCAATGCCTAAAAAAAAGCCGCTCCTAGAACAGGAGCGGCTTTTTCTGCTTTCAGCAGTCGCTGCTTATCAGCCTGGAATACGATCCAGAATACGCTGTGCTTCGATACGGACACGTTCGGGGGCGGTGCCACCGATGTGTTTGCGCGAAGCGACCGAGCCTTCCAGCGTCAGCACGCCAAAAATATCCGACTCGATACGGCTGTCGAATTTCTGCAGCTGTTCCAGGTTCAGATCAGCCAGATCGCAACCCAACTGTTCACACTCGCGCACGGCCAAGGCCACGGTTTCGTGGGCATCACGGAAAGGCAGGCCTTTCTTGACCAGGTAGTCGGCCAGATCAGTAGCAGTTGCAAAACCTTGCAGCGCAGCAGCTCGCATGGCTTCAGGCTTGACCTTGATGCCCGAGATCAGGTCTACAAAAATGGTCAGGGTGTCGCGAATGGTATCAGCCGAATCGAACAGACCTTCCTTGTCTTCCTGGTTGTCCTTGTTGTAGGCCAGCGGTTGGCCTTTCATCAAAGTCAGCAGGGCAATCAGGTGACCATTGACGCGACCGGTCTTGCCACGGGCCAGTTCGGGAACGTCGGGGTTTTTCTTTTGCGGCATGATGGAGCTGCCGGTGCAAAAACGGTCAGCCAGATCAATAAAGCCCACGCGTGGGCTCATCCACAGCACCAGCTCCTCGGAGAAGCGGGAAATGTGCGTCATGATCAGGGCGGCAGCGGCGCAGAATTCGATGGCGAAGTCGCGGTCCGACACAGCGTCCAGCGAGTTGCGGCACACATCGTCAAAATCCAGCAGCTTGGCAACCATTTCACGGTCGATCGGGTAGCTGGTGCCGGCCAGAGCGGCCGCGCCCAATGGCAGGCGGTTCACGCGCTTGCGGCAGTCTTGCAGACGCTCGGCATCGCGCTGGAACATTTCGGCGTAGGCCAGCAAATGGTGCCCAAAAGTAACGGGCTGTGCCACTTGCAGGTGGGTGAAACCGGGCAAAATAGTGTCTGCCTGAGCCAGTGCCAATTCAGCCAGCTTGCGCTGCATCTGGGCCAGCAGGTCCAGGGCAATGTCGATTTCATTGCGCAGCCACAGGCGGATATCGGTGGCGACCTGGTCATTGCGCGAGCGGCCAGTGTGCAGGCGCTTGCCCGCATCGCCAATCAGCTCGACCAGACGTTTTTCAATGTTCAGGTGCACGTCTTCCAGATCCAGCAACCACTGGAACTGGCCTTGGGCGATTTCGTCCAGAATCTGGCTCATGCCGCGTTCGATGTCGGCCTTGTCCTGCTCGGTGATCACACCGACGGCGGCCAGCATGCTGGCGTGGGCCAGGGAACCCTGAATATCAAAGCGAGCCATGCGCTTGTCAAAGTCCACCGACGCTGTGTAGCGTTTGACGAGGTCAGAGACGGGCTCGGAAAAACGAGCCGACCAGGCCATGGCCTTATTGGCGAACTGGTCTTGGGAAGAGGAGGGGGTGTTTGATGACATAGAGGGCAATTATAGTGGATCGGACGGGCTGACGCAGGTCATCCAGTCCCGCAGGAAACAGACGCTGTGCAGTATATTAGATAGTTTTCAGACTCTAGGAAACCATGCGGGCCCTTTTTGGGGCTGGCTGGACAAGGAAGAATACATGGAGCAAGAACGCACCTTTGCCGATTTGTTGGGATGGCAATGGATCGAAGCGTATTTACCGCAGGATCGCTGGGTACAGATTTTGGCCGGTTTGGCCATGCTGACGGTGCTGGTCTGGATTGTCAGCTGGTTGACCAGTTCCGTACTCTCGCGCCTGGTGCGGCGCTTGCTGAAAGTGGCGGGCAAGGACGATTGGGCGCGTGCCCTGGTCAAGAAGCGCTTTGTGCGCAACGTGGGCTATGCCGTGCCCTTGCTGGTGGTCAGTTCCAATCTGACCTTGCTGCCCCTGGCCAAGACCTTGCTGGAAATCATAGAGCGGGTGGCCTTGCTGGGCTTTCTGGTCTTTCTCATCATGGCGATTGTCAGCCTCCTGGGGGCCTGGCAAGAGGTCTACGCCAATTCCAGCAAAGGGCGCACCAAGTCCATCAAGGGCTATGTGGAAGTGGCCAAGATAGCGGTGTGGGCGATTGGCATTATTGTCATGATCTCCATCATTCTGGATCAATCGCCCGTTCTGTTGCTCTCCGGTTTGGGTGCACTGTCGGCGGTGCTCTTGCTGGTCTTTAAAGACACTTTGCTGTCGCTGGTGGCCAGCACGCAGATGAGCACCAATGACATGTTGCGCATCGGCGACTGGATCGAAATGAAGCAGGCCGGGGCGGATGGTTTTGTTATTGATATGGCGCTGCACACGGTCAAGGTCCAGAACTGGGACAAGACGGTTACCACCATTCCCACTTACAAGCTGTTTTCCGAGAGCTATCGCAACTGGCGTCAGATGTTTGAATCGGGCGGCCGTCGTATCAAGCGCACCCTGAGCATCGATGCCTCCAGCGTTCGGTTTTTGACTCCAACTGAAGTCGATAGCCTGTCGCGCTTTGCCTTGTTGCGCGATTACCTGAACGAGAAAAAAGAAGATCTGGAGCGCTCCAACCAGGAGCTGAGCCGTGCCGGTCTGGATGCGGTCAATTACCGTCGCCTGACCAACCTGGGCACCTTCCGCGCTTACTGCATGGCTTATATCAAGCGTCACCCTGAAATTCATCAGGACATGATTCAGATGGTGCGCATGATGGAGCCCACGGCGGACGGTATTCCTATCGAGGTGTATTGCTTTACCAATAAAACCGCCTGGGTGGACCACGAGCGCATCCAGGGCGATATTTTTGACCACATTCTGGCTGTGCTGCCTGAGCTTGGCTTGCGTCTGTTCCAGTCGCCTACCGGTCGCGACTTGAGCCTGGGCTTGAGTCTGGCAGCAGAAAGTCATCGTCCGTCCTTGCCGGGCGCTGCCAAAGATCCTCTTTAAATTTGACGTGCGAGTAACCATGAAACAAATTACGGCCATCATCAAACCCTTCAAGCTGGATGAAGTTCGCGAAGCCCTGGCAGAGCTGGATGTTAACGGCTTGACCGTGACTGAAGTGAAAGGCTTTGGTCGCCAAAAGGGGCATACCGAGCTGTACCGCGGTGCCGAATATGTGGTGGATTTTCTGCCCAAGATTCGTGTGGACATCGTGGTGGCAGCTGATCGCTGTGACGCGATTATCGAAGCCATTATCAAAGCCGCCCATACGGGCAAGATTGGCGACGGCAAGATTTTTGTGACGCCGGTCGAGCAGGCTATCCGTATCCGTACTTCGGAGAGCGGTCGCGACGCCTTGTAAGGGGGGGCGCAGTTGGGCTGGTTTGGACAGTAGTTATGGAAGGACAAGCTGATGCGATATGAAAAACTAGGGTCGGCACCACGTGTTTCGCGGGTGGGCCAAGGCAGTTGGTATGTGGAGCAGGCCGATTGGGCGCAGAGCGTGGCCGCGTTTCAGGCCGGGCTGGACGCTGGCATGAACCATATCGACACCGCCGAGATGTATGGTGACGGGCAAGCAGAAACCTTGATCGGTCAGGCCCTGCAAGGTCGTCGGCACGAGGCGTTTCTGGTGTCCAAGGTCTTGCCCTTCAATGCCAGCCGTCAGGGCGTAATCCGCGCTTGCGAGGCCAGCCTGAAGCGTCTGGGTACGGACTACCTGGACCTGTATTTATTGCACTGGCCCGGTCAGGTTCCTTTGGAAGAAACCTGCGCAGCCTTTGACAAGCTGGTTCAGCAAGGCAAGATCAAGCAATGGGGCGTCAGCAATTTTGACGTGCCGGATCTGGAAGAGCTGTACGACATCGTGGGGCCGGGTGAAATTGCCTGCAATCAGGTCTTGTATCACCTGAACGAGCGCGCGATTGAACACGCGGTCATGCCCTGGTGTCAGGAGCATCAAGTCAGCGTGGTGGCTTACAGTCCCTTCGGTCACGATGATTTTCCCGAGCCGGACTCTCAAGGCGGGGCCTTGTTGGCCGAGATTGCGAGCCATTATCAGGCTACTGCGCGGCAAGTGGCTTTGGCTTTTTTGCTGCGTGACCCCAATATGTTTGTGATTCCCAAGGCCTCGCGCGCGGTTCATGCCCAGCAAAATGCCGCTGCCGGGGATCTGGTGCTGCAGCCCGAGCATATTCAGGCATTGGACGCTCAGTTTCCACGCGGCCCCAAGCCTGCTTATTTACCGATGATTTGAACGCAAGAGGAACGGCCCCCAAGCCTGGATGAAATCCAAGGCTTGGGGGCCGTTTTTCATGAGCCGTTGCTTTGCGGCTGTCGCTTTGCTTAACTGGCGAAGTAGGGCTGACGCTTATTCTTGAAGTACAACCAGGCCAAAGCCAGCATGACTACGGCCGAGATCGGCAGCGTCCAGGTATTGACCCCATACCAGCCATACACGGCCAGCACGCGGCCCGAGGTGAAGGAGGACAAGGCCACACAGGTAAAGATGATGAAGTCATTCAAAGCCTGCACACGGCCACGCTCTTCGGGGCGGTAGCAGTCCACCACCATATTGGTGGCACCAATAAACCCGAAGTTCCAGCCCAGACCCAGCAAAATCAGGCTGACCCAGAAATGCGGCACCGTCATGCCCAGCAGCGCCACAATGCTGGCCAGTCCCAGCAAGAGCACGCCCGCAAAGGTGACGGGGATCTTGCCAAAGCGCTTGATCAGATTGCCGGTAAAGAAGCTGGGGCCGAACATGGCCAGAATATGCCACTGAATCCCCAAGGTGGACTCTTTCAGGCTATGGCCGTGCATGACCATGGCCAAGGGCGAAGCCGTCATCAGAAAGTTCATCAGCACATAGGAAGCGACTCCGGCCAGGAGCGCAATGATGAAGTAGCTATTGGAGGCAATTTCGCGTAAGGGGCGTCCGGTGTAGGGGATTTTCTCTTGCTGATTCCGTGTGCCGGGTGCCAGGCGCAGGCCAAAGGCGAAGGGCAGGACCAGGGCTGCCAAGGCTGCTTGTGCCAGGAAGGCGGCGGCAAAAGGGTGCTCCGGCCAAATGTCCTGGGTATGGATAATGGTCTGGGTGGCGATAATCGCGCCCAGCAGCCCTCCGGCCATGACCCAGGAAATGGCCTTGGGACGGAAGGCATCACTGGCGTCATCGGCCGCGGCAAAACGATAGCTTTGCACGTAAGAGGCATACAGCCCGGCCAGCAGAGTGCCCACACAGAACATGACAAAGGACAGGCTGTAGATCCCGGCGGCGGCCAGCAGGCCCGCCCCTATGCCCAGCAAGGCACCAATGATATAGCCACCCTGGCGTCCCAAGCGGCGCATCAGGTAGGCCGCTGGCAAAATGCCCACAGCCAGACCCAGGTTGAAAATGCCTACCGGCAAGGTTGCCAGATCCGGGCTGCTGGCCATTTTTTGGCCCACCAGACTGCTGAGTGCGACCACCAAGGCCGGGTTTGCCCCGCCTAATGCTTGCATCCCGGAAAGAATAAAGGCGTTGCGTCGGCTTGGATCGGCTTGCGTGGACATGGTCAGGTTCTGTATATAACTTTGTTTTATTAGTTAATGTTGAATTTGAGCTAAACCAGTGTAGCACCGCGTGCCCAGAAGGCTGGCATAAAGGATTCGGCCACCAGGAGGGGTTGACCGTGCCGCCAGAAGACGGAGCAGCGCGACAGAATCTGCTGAGCCTGCGGAACCGGCTCGCCACAGGGATTCAGGGCGCGCTCAATCGTGCGAAAAAAGCTCATACCGCGATTCAAACGGCAGCTTAAAAAGGCGGAACGTTGTATCTGGGCATCGTTATAAAGCATGTCGGCCAGCGGACGGCTGCGCAGCCGCCGTATGCCTTGCCAGACGCTGTGTGAGGCGGGCAGGGGGGTGAAACTGCGGGCAATCACGCAGCGGATTCCGTCCACCGCCATGGACACCTCGCGTATCCAGGCCAGCGTGCCTGGCGGCTTTTGAATCAAAGCGGCTTCTTGCGGGTTCAAGCGGCAAGCGTATTCGCTGACCACTTCCAGATCGACCTTGCCCAAGCGGCGCAGACCGCCAGTCAGGGCGCCGGGACGGTGTAGCCAGTACTTTTGAGCAGGGGTGGCAGAGGGGTGAACCTGCTCATGCCAGGGTTTTTTTGTGCTGGAGGGAAATTTCATGTCCTGTATTATCGCCAAAGCCATAAAATAGCGCTCATGGAAAAAGAACGTATCTCAAAATTAATGGCCCAGCGCGGCATGTGTTCACGCCGTGAGGCGGATGCTTTCATCGAGCGCGGCTGGGTTCGTGTGGACGGTCAAATCGTCTCTGAACTGGGGAGCAAAGCCTACCCCAATCAGAAAATCACACTGGAAAAACAAGCGCGTCAGCGTCAGACCCAACGTGCCACTATCTTGCTGCACAAGCCCGTGGGCTATGTGTCGGGGCAAGCCGAAGCTGGTTATCGCAATGCGGTTTCCCTGATCGGCGCTTCCACGCAGTACAAGGGTGGTCGCGGCAGCCAGCGCTTTGATCCGGCGCATTTGCGCGGTCTGGCGCCGGCTGGTCGTCTGGATATCGACTCCACCGGATTGCTGATTCTGACTCAGGATGGTCGTATTGCGCGGCAGATTATTGGTGAAGACTCGGTCATCGACAAGGAATATCTGGTGCGTGTAACCGGCAAGCTGAGCGAGCGTGGCCTGGAACTGCTGAACTTTGGTTTGAGCCTGGATGGCAAGCCCTTGCTGCCCGCCCAGGTGTCCTGGCAGAACGATGACCAGCTGCGTTTCATTTTGCGCGAAGGCAAGAAACGCCAGATTCGCCGCATGTGTGAACTGGTCGGTCTGAAGGTTGTGGGTCTGAAGCGCGTGCGTATTGGCGATCTGGTGCTGGGCGACCTGCCTATGGGCCAGTGGCGCTACATGAAAGAATCCGAGAGCCTGGCCTAAAGGCAAAGGGGCGGCTTACAGCCCCGAGTGATGAAGTTGAAAGCTGGCCTTGTCATCCTGGGCCAGCGTTTTTGTTAACCACGGCATGCTTTGTTCCAGAGCTTTGAGCAGCGTCCAGGGAGGATTGCTGATGAACAGGCCACTGCCATGCAAACCCAAACCATTTTTGGCCGGAGCACGAACCGACAGGCTGACATGCAGCCAGGGCGTATCCAGTTGCTCCAGCTTGCGTTGCAAGGCTTGTACTTCGGGCCGCTGCACAATGGGATACCACACGACAATACAGGCTTGAGCAAAACGCTTGAGCGCGTTTTTGACACTGTTCAAGACCTGCTGGTAGTCGGATTTGGCCTCGTACGAGGGGTCCATTACCACGATGGCACGTCGCGAGGGCGGCGGTAGCAGGCGTCCCAACTGTTCAAACCCATTTTCCGGATACAGGCGCACCCGACGGTTTCCCTGGGGAAATAGTTGCGCGACGTTGTCGCTCAAGACTTCGAATTCAGATGGGTGCAGTTCAAAGCCGTGAAAGCTGTCCTGCGTGCGCAAGCGCTCCAGCGCCAGCCAGGGCGAACCGGGATAGTAGCGCGCGGTACCGTCCGGGTTCAGGTCGGCAATGGCATCAATATAGTGTTCCACCAGCTCCGGGTAGTCGTCCTGCTGCAAGACCCGGTCCAGGCCGTCGTAGAACTCGCCCTTGGTTTGCGCCCAGTCGTGCTCCAGATCATAGATACCGGCACCACAGTGGGTATCGATGATGCTGAAAGCGCTGTCTTTTTGAGCGTAGTAATTAAAGATATGCAGCAAGGTGGCGTGCTTGAGCACGTCTGCATGATTGCCAGCATGAAAGGCGTGACGGTAACTGAACAAGAGAAATCCTGGTGTTGCGGTTTAATTAAAGAGTGTCGGGGCGAATGGTGGTGACTTTATCAGTGAAAATGCCATTGCACCCCCAATCCAGCAGTTCGCGCACCCGCTCGGCATCGTTCACGGTCCAGACAGCCACGGTGTAGCCTTTTTGTCGAATTGCCTGAACCAAAGCCTGAGTGACAAAGCGGTCATTCAGATTCAGACCCATGCAGCCCAGACGCTCCAGACGTTCGGGCCAGTCGGCCGGAACCTCTTCTTCAATCAGCAGGGCACGGGGCAGGGTGGGGGCGGCTTGTTGGGCTGCTTCCAGAGCCTCTTCAGAAAAGGACGACAGCAGCGGCGGCAAGCTGGCCTGCGCCCACAAGGCTTGGGCGGCCAGGGCGACCAGTCGGCCCGTTTCGGCTTCGTCCCCGGTAGTCGGCTTGATTTCGATATTGCTGTGAACCTGATTGGCCAGGGTGAAGGCGGCTATCGAACTTAATGTGGGCATGGGCTCCCCGGCGTAGGCCGAGGAATGCCAGGCACCGAAGTCCAGGGCGGACAGCTCGGCCAAGGTTAGCCTGGAAGCAATACCCTGACCATTGGAAGTACGGTCCAGCTCGTCATCGTGCAGCAGCACGGGAACCGCATCACGGCTTAGTTTGACGTCGTACTCCATCATGCGAAAACCGTTCTGGGCACCGACCCGAATGGCGGCCAAGGTGTTCTCCGGGGCAATCTTGCCGGCGCCACGGTGGGCGATCAAAGCGGGGTAGGGCCAGTGATGATTCATTGAAGACATGGCAGACTCGCAAGAGGCGTGATAAAAAGCCAATGTACTATTTTAACCGGGGCTGTACACTGTACGGTTTTCATATACGGTATATTTTCAGGCCGAGCCGGCTTACCGGCCTGATGCGCCACCCGCAGCGCCCTGCTGCAAGCGAAAGTAGGTGATGATTAATGTTCGAGATTATCCGTAAGAACCAACGCGTTATGCAGCTGGTCCTGTTAGTGCTGATTCTGCCGTCTTTTGTACTGATCGGCGTCAGCGGCTACTCCAGCTACGTTTCGGGCGATAGCGATATTGTCAAAGTTGGCGATAGCGCCATTACGTCCCAGGAATTTGATCGTGCGCGCCGCATGCAGCTGGACGATATGCAGCGCAACAATCCTTCCGGTTTTGATCTGGCCCAGGCTGACAGCCTGGAAAGCCGTCGTGCATTGCTGGAATCCTTGATTGATCAGCGTGTACAAATTGAAGTGGCTACTGCCGCTCGCTTTAACGTCTCCGACATTGCGCTGCGCGACTACATCGCCACTATGCCGGAATTTCAGGAAAACGGTTCTTTCTCGCCCGCCCTTTACAGCCAGGTTCTGGCTTCGGCTGGCATCAATACCCGTGATTTCGAGCAAAGCCAGCGCGGCCAGATGGCCCTGCAACGCGTGCTCGGTCCCGTGGCTGCCAGCTCCTCCATGCTGCCCAGCGTGATGAACAAGTTGGAAATCGCCCTGACCGAAGAGCGTGGTGTACGCACACGCAGCTTCCTGACCCGTGATTTCGAATCCAAGGTTCAGATCAGCGATGCCGATCTGCAAGCCTGGTATGACGCCAACAAGCAATCGCTGGAACTGCCCCAGCAAGTCAAAGTGGAATATTTGCTGCTGAATGAAGCGGCAGCCTCCAAAGATCTGGCGACGCCTACCGACGATCAGCTCAAGCAATACTATGAGCAAAACAAGGCTCGTTACGTGCAAGCTGGCCGTGTGAACATCAGTCACATTCTGGTGACATTGCCTGCCGGTGCCTCCGATACCGAACGTGAAGCGGCCCAGACCAAGGCTCGCGAACTGGCTGAAAAAGCCCAGGCCAATAAAGAAGGCTTTGCCGACCTGGCCCGTGCCAACTCCCAGGACGAGGGTAGCGCCCGTGAAGGTGGCGAACTGGGCTGGATCAGCAAAGGCTCCTGGCCGTCCGTGCTGGAAAGCGCTGTATTTGCCTTGAAAAAAGGTGATGTGTCGGGCGTGATTGAAGGCCCCAACGGTTTCCACATTTTCAAGAGTAACGAAGTTCAGCCCGAACAAGGCGAGTCCTTCGAGCAAGCTCGCAGCAAGGTGCAGGACGAAGTGCGCAAGCAACTGGCTTCCGAGCGCTTTGCCGATATGGCCAGCAAGCTGACTAATCTGGTTTACGACAACGAAGACAATCTGGAAGCCGCCGCCAATGCCTTGGGCCTGACTCTGAAGCAGGCTGAAGGGATCAGCCGCCAAGGTTTGATTCCTGCTTCGCAAGTTGAAGGTGAGCTGGCTGCCGCCAAGAGCCCTGATGCAGCCGTGCTGGATGACAGCCGTGTTCGCCAAGCCTTGTTCAATGCCGAAACTCTGGCTTCGCGCAAGAATGCAGGCGTTGTAGAAGTGTCGCCTGACACCTTGATTGCCTTGCGCGTAACCGACGTTACCGAGGCTCATGTGCCTGCACTGGATAAAGTACGCACTATTGCTGAGGAAAACCTGCGCCGTGAAAAAGCGGCTGCCTTGGCGGTTCAGGCCGGTGAGGACTACCTGAAGCAGTTGCAAGCGGGTACCGAACCTGAGAACTTCTCGGCCCAGTTTGCCGTGAGCCGTGCGGAATTCCCCGAGATGGACGAAGCCTTGCTGAACAAGGTTCTGGCCAACCCCGTGGACAAGCTGCCTGCCTATGTGGGTGATCGCCAGCCCCAGGGCTACACTGTGGTGCAGATTCTGAGTCATGAGCCTGGCAAGTCCGGCAACCCTGGTCTGGACATGCTGACAGCACAGTTGACCCAAGCCATGGCCCGCACGGAGACCCAAGCCGTTCTGCAAGCCATGCGTGTGGAAGAGAAGGTTCAGATTCTGCCAGAAGCAGAAAAAGAGTTGACCTCCACAGGTGAAAATGAATAAAGCGGCTTGAGTCAGAGCCTGTAACCCTGGAGCCAGCAGGCTCCAGGGGTGTTTTTCAAAGAGCATTCTGATGAATCACACTGATATTTCCCTGGTACGGCGGCGCCTTTTAGGCGCCGCAACTGTTTGGGGCCTGACGGCACCGTACTTGGCCTATGCTGCGCCTGGGCAGGGCACCTTTATCGAGCGCACCTTGCATCGCCCTGTGCCAGGCGGGGTGGCAGTGCTGGACCTGGGAGCGGGTGGCTCAGCGCCGGTGGTGCACTTCAATGGCAACCGTGTGCTGGTGATTCAGGATGCTGATCAGCGTTGGAAAGCGATAGTCGGACTGGACTTGAAAACCCAACCAGGCCAGCACAGCATATCCGTGCAAGGACAGTCGGGCGTGGCGTTTCAGGTTGGCAGCAAGCGTTACCGCGAGCAGCGCATCACCCTGAAAAACAAGTCGCATGTGAATCCGGATCCGCAACAGCAAGCCCGTTTTGAGCGCGAATACGAGGAGCAGATGCAGGCATATGCCAGCTTCCGCACTGAAGGCCCCAGCAATGTGGTCTTTGAAAAGCCGGTACCGGGTCGCCTGACCAGTCCGTTTGGTTTGCGCCGTTTTTTCAATGGTGAAGAGCGTAACCCGCATTCGGGTCTGGATTTCGCCGCACCTACCGGCACGGCGGTCAAAGTGCCTGCTGACGGGATTGTCACCATCGTGGCGGATTACTTCTTTAACGGTAAAACCGTATTTGTGGATCATGGTCAGGGCCTGATCACCATGTTCTGTCACTTGTCGGCTTTTGATGTGCGCGTGGGTGATCGTGTCAGCAGGGGCGATGTGGTGGCGCGTTCCGGCGCAACGGGCCGTGCGACTGGCCCTCATTTGCACTGGAATGTCAGTCTGAATAACGCACGGGTGGACCCCGCCATCTTTATTGGTGCATTCCAGGCCTAGGCAGGCCCTGCAAGGTTTTTCATGATTATCGGTTCGGCATATCGACGGGGCTTGCGAGACAGCGCCTCTATCGCCCTGGGCTATGTCCCCGTCGCGATTTCTTTTGGTTTGACCGCTGTGCACGCGGGCTTGTCACCCTGGCTGGCAGTGATGGTGTCCCTGATCGTGTACGCGGGGGCCAGTCAGTTCATTTTGATCAGTCTGCTGGTGGCAGGCGCCGCCTATCCCAGCATTTTAGGTATTGTGCTGCTCATGAATCTGCGCCATGTGTTCTATGGCCCAACCTTGATGGGCTTTTTTACCGGCCCAAGAACTGTCTCCAGTCTGTTCATGGCTCCTGGCCTGACCGATGAGGTCTTTGCCGCTTCTGCAGCCGGAGTAGCCCGCCAACCGGCCCAGGAGCAGGAGTCCTGGTACTGCGGCTTGCAACTGGGCTCTTACCTGTCCTGGGTGCTGGGTACCGCCGTGGGGGCCTTCTTCGCCAGCGATTTGCTGGGTCAATCTCCCGTGCTGGAAAAGACGCTGGGTTTTGTCTTGCCCGCCTTGTTCTTTGCCCTGTTGCTGGAAATCCGCCGATCTGCACCTTTGCCGGTGTTGGTGGCTGCCGCTGTAGGGGCTGTTCTGGCCATGGCTTTCTTGCCATCATATCTGGCGATTATTGTCGGCATGCTGGCCGGTGGTTTGATGGCCCTGCGCCGCGCTTAAGGAGTGGAGATGGATTGGAGTTTTCTGCTCATGATTGTGCTGGCGGGCCTGGGCACATTTTTGATTCGTTACTTGCCCTTGCGTCTGGGTGGACGACAAGGAAAGGCGGACCCCAGCCGCGTTTCGATCTGGCCACGCCTGTTTGGAGCCATTGGTCCGGCAGGTGTGGTGTCCTTGCTGGTTGTGTCCCTGATCTCCTTGCTGCGCCCTGAACATATGTCCCTGGACTTGCCGCCTTTGCTGGCAGGTCTGGCAGGGGTACTGCTGGGCCGGCGCTGGCCAGGTGGCATTGCGGGTTCAACACTGACTGGCGTGCTGGCCTACGGCCTGTGCGTGGCTTACGTTGGCGTTTAGCTAGGCCTTATTTTGCCCTTGAAGCAGGTTGCAGGCTGAAGGCAGGTCGGAAGTGGATTGCTGAGCTTGCCGCTGCCTGCCTGGGCCTTTTCAAGGGCGGTTTGATTCCTGTTTAAAACTTGCTGAAGTTTGGCTGGCTTTGGATGACTGTCTGCCAATGCTCGAACTCTTTCTTGCCTTTGGCGTCCAGCTCCTCGGGGGTGCTGCTGGCACTTTGCATGCCCGCCAAACGCAACTTTTCTTTTACCGCGGCGTTGTTCAAGGTCGTGGCAATGGACGCTTGTGCTGCTTGTACAAGCTCAGGCTGGGTGCCTGCAGGCGCATAGAAGGCCAGCCAGCCATTGATCTCCAATTGCGGATAACCCAGCTCGGCAATGGAAGGGGTGTCCGGCAACAAGGGGTCCCGCTTGCTGTCAAATAGCGCCAGTACCTTGATCTTGCCTGCTTCGGATTGCTGGATCAGCTCTCCAATATTCAGTACCGCTGCCGGGACTTGTGCGCCAACCAGAGCCACGATGGCTTCGCTGGCTCCTTTGTAGCCTACATGTTCCAGTGCTACGCCCAGAGTCTGTCCCAAGTACAGTCCGGCCAGATGCTGACCGCTGCCGGTAGAGGAACTGGCAAAAAAGGTTTGATTCGGGTCGGCTTTGATGCTTTGCACATAGTCCGCAAAGTTCTTGATGCCCGAACTGCTGGGCACAGCCAGCCCCAGGTTCCAGTTCACCGCATTGCTGACAGGAGCCAGATCCTTGAAGGGCTCGTAGCGTAGCTCGGTGAAGGTATGCGGATAGAGGGTGAGCGCCACTCCGGGAGTCAAAATAAAGGTTGAGCCATCAGGTGCCGAGGTGGTGGTCAAATTGATTGCCAGTCGCCCGGAGGCTCCCGGTCGGTTGTCCACGATCACCGGTCGTCCCAATGCTTTGGATAGATCAGAGGCAATCAGTCTTGCGACCAGATCCACATTTCCCCCGGCTGGAAAGCCAACCAGAATCCTGGCGCTTGCCGCCGAGTCAGCCTGAGCCGTCCCCACGCCCCCAGCGCAGAGAAAGGAAGTAATGATTGCTGCGCCCACATTTATTTTGATTTTTTTCATAATGTCTCCCGATGTCGCGCTCTGCCTTGAAATCAGAGTGCGGCGGTTATTTCAACTTCGACTTGGTATTGTGGAAAGGCAAGCTTGGATTCAACGCAGGAACGGGCTGGTTTTTTGTCAGCGGGAATCCAGGCATTCCAGATCTCGTTCAATAAGGGCCATTTCTTGTAGTCGTCGATCCAGATCATGGCACGCAGAATGTGACTGCGGTCTATGCCGATTTCCTCAAATTGCTCGTCAATCTGACTCAGAATCTGGTGCAGCTGTTCTTCGAACGAGCCGGATGGGTCCATGGCGACTTGCCCCGACATATACACAATTTTGTCGTGAATGACGTACTTGCTCATGTTCTTGTTTTGGTGAAAGCGTTCAATGCTCATGTTGATCTCCTGATGATTAAAAGAAAGAATTAGGCAATCGTGGTATTCAGGGTGCCCAGACCGCTGATGTGAGCGTGCAGTCGGTCGCCGGGGGCCAGGAACTCGCCTCGTGCTGCACCGACACCCGCTGGGGTTCCTGTCAGGACGATGTCGCCAGGTTCCAGCGTCATGATTTCTGTCAGGCGCACCAGTTGCTCGCGCAGGTCAAAAATCATGCCGGAGGTGTTGGCCTCCTGTTTGATCTGGCCGTTCAGTTCCAGCTTCAGATCCAGATCTTGCGGGTCGCTGACAAAGCAGGCGGGTATCAGGGCAGGGCCGATGGGGCAACTGGCGTCATTGGCTTTGGCGGCGACCCAGTCAAATTTGTAGAACTGCTCGGGGGCGCGGGCAAAGTCCCGGGCCGAGAGGTCAATGGCAATGGTGTAGCCCGCCACGTGCTCCATCGCATTTTCCAGCGTCAGGTCCTTGGCGGTTTTGCCGATCACCATGGCCAGTTCAATTTCCCAATCGTATTTTTGGCAGTTCTTGGGGATGGCGGCGTACTGGCCGTCGCCAATGGCAGCCTGGCGTGCGGGCTTGAAAAAGAAGAACAGGCGCTGGTCTTTTTTCTCTGCGGGCACACCCATTTCTTGCAGATGGTCGTAGTAGTTGGCACCGGCACACAGAATCTTGCCGGGATACAGCACGGGCGGCAGGGTGGCGTTTGCTTCGCTCAGAATCAGGTCCGTATGAGCTGTCGCTTGCTCAGCCAAGTTCTTTAGTTTGGGCAGATGCGTCTCCCACTGTGTCAGCAGATCAAGCACGCTGTCAGGCAAGGCAGGGGAGTTCACACGCTGGCACAAGGCGGTAATGGAGTAGTCCTTTCCGTCTATCGATAAACAGGCCACAGGGGCTTGGTCGATCAGCAGGGTTTTAAGGGAAAACATAGATAAATCAGGGTAACTGTTGAACATGAAGTTCATGGTATGCTCGGCCATCCATTCCCAGTTAATGAAAAATTCACGTCTTGTTATAACTATGATGAATACCAGAAACGAATTTTTCTTTGTGTTTTTCCCTGCCTGATGAAGCGGCTTGAACCGCGTCAGCTCTTGGTTTTGGCCGCCTTAGGGCGGAATTCCAGTATCCATAGTGCTGCGCGCGATTTGTCCTTGACCCAATCTGCAGTCAGTAAGGCCTTGGCCGAGATCGAGGCGCAGATGGGTGCGACTTTGTTTACACGCAGTCGGCAAGGCATCGAGCCAACAGCACTAGGCAAATTGGTTTTACGACGTGTGGGGCATTTGCTGGATGTACTTGATCGGGGTGCTGGGCATCACGAGAAACAAGCCCCTGTTCTCAAGATTGGCTATATATCGGATTTACACGGCATGGCGCTTGGCAATGCCTTTGTGCGCTGGCGTCAGTCCCAATCCTTGAAGCTGCGTTTGCTGGATCTGGAGTTTGAACAGGTGTTGCCGCTTTTGCTTCAGGCGGACCTCGATGCTGTTTTGCTGGACGAGCCTTTGAATGATGAATGGACTGGACAGTTACGGATCAGCAGTCGCGTGGTGCCTGTTTTAAGAACACATCATCCCTTGTTGAAGGCGGGTAAGTCTTTGAGTCCCAAGGATGTACAGGCTTTGGATTGGATTTTGCCAACGTTAGCGGTTTCTTGGCACCGGGCGTTCCAGGACTGGACGGCCAAGGTCGGCATGGAAGCGCCTGCGCGCATTTGGAAGATCCCCGCCGGGCACGGTCTGAGTACAGTAGTGGCCCAATCAGATGCCGTGGCCTGCTTGCCAGCGGCTCAGGCGTCTTTTATGCAGCAGGCTGGAGTGGTGAGGCCGATTGAACTAGCAGGTGACTCAGGCATTGATGTCCCTGCATTCTTGGTGCCGGGCCCCCATGTTCGGGGTGACCCGGCGCTGCATCAAACCTTGGTTCAATTTGCTCAGTTTCTGGGGAGCAGAGAAGCTGCTTACGGAGAGTAAAGATATGGCGGATAGAAGTATTTCCCCCCAACTTCCTCCCTTGTCGCGTCGTATTCGTTTGCGACATCTGGAGTTGCTGGCAGCATTGGGGGAACATGGCAGCCTGAAGCACGCGGCAGAAATGATGGGCATGAGCCAGCCGGCGGCCAGTAAACTTTTGTTGGAGGCCGAGTCCTTGGTCGGTGCCACTTTGTATGAACGCAGTAATCGTGGGGTACTTCCCACTGCAGCCGGTGCAGCCTTGGTGCAGCGTGCTCAGCGCTTTCTGGGGCTAGTTGATGGTTTGGGCGAAGAGGTTCAGGTCGCCCAGCAAGGTGCAAAGGGTCGGGTTCGAGTGGGGGTGTCGCCGGCCTGCGGGGCGGTGATTCCGGGAGCCTTGGCCGCCATGCGGGTGGCTGCTCAGGATGTGGTTTTGCGTATCGAGGAGGGTAGCAGCGCCAGTCTATTGGAGCGTTTGCGGGACGGGCGCCTGGATTGTGTCTTGGGTCGGGTGCTGGATAGCCAGGACCTGGAAGACTTTGACACCCTGCATTTGTATAACGAATCTATTGTGATGGTGGCCGAGCCGCAGCACCCTATTTTTTCCAAACCAACGGTGGATTGGGAAGATGCCCTGAGCTATGAATGGGTCCTGCCCCCTCAAGGTGCTCCTTTGCGTCGTACTTTGGCTTTCTGGTTGGCCCGTCAGGGGTTTCAGGAGCCTCGCTGTCTGCTGGAGTCGACCTTGACCTTGGCGAACCTGGCGGTGCTACGCGAGAACCAGGCATTGGTTTTGCTGGGTTCTATTTCAGCCCGACAATTCAGCGAACAGGGCGTCGTGCGAGTAGTCCCCTTGCCTTTCGACGGAATTGCATTGCCGTCCGTTTCCTTATTCTTGCCGCAGGACGACTATGCGCATGAGCCAGTGGATATTTTTATTCGGGCCTTGGAACAACATGTGCGCGAGACCCTGGCCTAGTAGCGGACTTTGATCGTATTTGAACCATAAAAAACGCCTGCTATTGAGCAGGCGTTTTTTGTACGGCTGAAAGCTGGTTTGCAAGCGGGTTTAGCCCTTCACACGCACAATCTTCTGAACCTGCGGTACGTGACGGATGGCGCGAATCACGCGTGCCAAGTGAGTACGGCTATCAACCTGAACGGTCAGGTGCAGTACCGAGGTCGCAGCCGATTCGTCCGGCATGGAAATATGCAGGATATTGGAGTCGGCATCGGTAATTTCAGCAGCCAGACGGCCAAGAACACCACGCTCGTTGATCGCAGTGACATCCAGACGGGTGGACAGGTGGCGGGCGGTATTGCTGTCCCACATGACAGGAACCCAACGTTCGGGCTCTTTGGCCTGGGCGCGTTGTGCCACCGCACACTCAGCCATATGAACAACCAAACCGTGACCCAGACGGATGCCGCCAATAATGGCGTCACCAGGCAGGGGGCCACAGCACGGTGCCAGCTGTACAGCCTGACCTTCGTTACCGTGAATCAGAATCGGTGCAGAAGTGTTGGCGTTAATTTCGTCAAACTCGGCCGCAGTGGTTTCCAGCAAGGGGTTTTCCGGAGCAAAGCGGCGCGCCACGACGGCGGCCAAACGTTTGCCCAGGCCAATATCGGCCAGAATTTCTTCACGGGATGCAGCGCCCGAACCCTTGGCCAGTTTGTCCCAGTTGGGATCGTCGTCGGTGGCATGTGGCAGGCTTAGCTGGTCAAAGGCTTGATCCAGCAGACGGCGGCCAAAAGCCACGGATTCTTCGTATTTAACCGTGCGCAGGTAATGGCGGATTTCCGAACGGGCGCGGCCCGAACGGACGTAGTTCAGCCACTGAGCGCTTGGGCGAGCGGCGGGGGAGGTAATGATCTCTACCGAGTCACCGCTTTTCAGCTCGGTGCGCAGCGGGGCAAACTCGCCATTGATTTTGGAAGCAACAGCGTGATTGCCGATATCGGTGTGGATGCTGTAGGCAAAGTCCACCGGAGTCGCACCACGAGGCAGGGAAATAATCTTGCCTTTGGGCGTATGGACGTAAACAGCATCGGGGAACAGGTCAACTTTGACGTGTTCCAGGAATTCTGTGGAGTCGCCTGTCTGGCTTTGGATATCCAGCAAGGATTGCAGCCAGCGGTGTGTGCGCTTTTGCAGATCGTTCAGGGTGACGTCGTCTTCTTTGTACAGCCAATGAGAGGCCACGCCTTCTTCTGCCACGTGGTCCATTTCGCGGGTTCGGAACTGGAACTCGACAGGGGTGCCGTAGGGGCCAATCAAGGTAGTGTGCAGGGACTGGTAGCCATTCACTTTGGGGATGGCAATGTAGTCCTTGAATTTGCCCGGTACGGGGCGATACAGCTGGTGCAGCGTACCCAAGGACAAATAGCACTCGGGCAGGGTATGCACAATGACGCGAAAGCCGTAAATATCCAGCACGTCCGAAAAGGACTTCTTCTGCTCGACCATCTTGCAGAAAATACTGTAGAGCGACTTCTCACGGCCGGAAATTTCGGCATCAATCCCGGCAGCAGGCAGGGCGATCTTGACGGCTTCGGTGATCTTGCCCAACACTTCACGGCGATTGCCACGCGCTGCCAGCAAGGCCTTGTGCAGCACCTTGTAGCGATTGGGGTAGATCGCCTTGAAGCAGCGATCCTGCAGCTCGCGGAACAGGGCGTTCAGGCCCAGGCGATGCGCGATCGGAGCGTAAATATCCAGCGTTTCCTGGGCGACGCGGCGGCGTTTTTCCGGCTTGACCGCATCCAGGGTGCGCATATTGTGCAAGCGGTCGGCCAGCTTGATCAGAATCACGCGCACGTCACGCGACATGGCCAGCAGCATCTTGCGGAAGCTGTCGGCCTGTTGCTGTGTCTTGGTAGCAAACTCCAGGCGTTCCAGCTTGGACAGGCCGTCCACAATCTCGGCCACATCGGTCCCGAACTTCTCAGCCAGTTCCTGCTTGGTGACGTCCTGATCTTCGATCACGTCATGCAGCAGGGCCGACATCAAGGCATCGGTATCCAGCTTCCAGCCCGCACAGATTTCCGTGACGGCAATGGGGTGCGAGATATAGGGCTCGCCACTGGCGCGAAACTGCCCCAGATGGGCCTGATCGGAGAAACGATAGGCCTCCCGTACCCGTTCTACATCTTTCGGGTCCAGGTACTGCGAGATGATCTTGTGTAGCGGAGCCAGTGAGGCAATAGGAGGACTGGCACTTTCCTGGGCAGCTTGTGCCAGTGCCGGGGTGTTCTTGTCTTTAGGCTTGCGACGACCTAGCCGTGAACCTTTTTTAAGGACGGCCAACAGCCCAGACGATGCGCCCCGTAAACCAGAAAATGCCATACCGTGCTCCGCCTGTGCCTATCAGGTAGGAACTTTGCGCAGCATTTCCAGACCGGTCGCGCCGGAGGCGATTTCTCGCAGGGCGGTAACCGTAGGCTTGTTCTTGCTTTCCAGGCGTGGTTCGTGGCCTTGAGCCAGTTCGCGCGCACGGTAGGCGGCTGCCAAGGTGAGCTTAAAGCGATTGGGGACTTGCTCCAGGCAGTCCTCGATAGTGATGCGAGCCATAGTAGACCTGTTATCAAAAAGTAATAAGAAGGAGATCAGCCCTGATTCAGCAGGGCATCTGCGCCTAATTGTTGAAAGAGTTGGCGATGCCGTACTGACTGAGTGGCAGTGCGCAAACGACTGGCCTGCACAATACTCAATAGCTGCTGTAATGCCGTATCAAAATCCTCATTGATAATAGCATATTGACAGTCATGAACATGGGCGATTTCGTGCTCGGCAGCCTCGAGGCGGCGGGCGATGATCTCTTCGCTATCTTGTCCACGTTTGCGCAAACGGGCCTGCAAGGTGGGCAAGGAGGGCGGCAGAATGAAAATGCCGACGGCTTCGGGGAAATGTTCACGCGCCAGGCGGGCGCCTTGCCAGTCAATTTCCAGCAACACATCACGGCCTGCATTCAGGGCTTTCTGAATGGGTTCGCGGGGCGTGCCGTAGTAGTTGTCATGCACCTTGGCCCATTCCAGCATGGCGTTTTCTGCGACCATGTTTTCAAAACGCGCTTTGTCCACAAAGAAGTAGTGCTGGCCGTCGCTCTCGCCGGGACGGGGGGCACGTGTAGTGGCCGAGATGGACAGCATGATGTTGGAATCGTTGGCCAGAAGGGCGTTGACCAGACTGGATTTACCCGCCCCGCTGGGGGCGACAACCATAAAGACGGTGCCAGGATAGCTCGTGGACATGGAGAGCAGACTCTAGAAGTAGATTTTTATAAAAGAATTAATTGCTGCTTGGGTCGGTTTGCCCAAACTCATTCAAAACGGCCAGGATGCTGGCCTGGTCCGCGCACAGAAAGACCACCGTGTCATTGGGATTCATGGAGAACAAAACGTCTTCCACTTCCTGCGGGGCATCTTCGGGCTGGGCAATGGCCATCACGTGCACATCGCCACCGGCTTCGAATTGCTCGGGCGGGACAATATGGGCGACCGCATCCAGATCAGGCTCGCTGATGGCCAGATAGGCCCAGACCTTGTGCTCCTCTTCCAAGGTGATCTCAAGCACATAGGCCGAGTCAGTCTGCTCGATGATTTGGCTTTGAATTTGCATAATGAAAAGAGTGTGTCAGCTAAAAGACAAGGTAGCGGTAACGGGAGCGTGATCCGAGGGCTGCTCATTGGCGCGCGGCTCGCGGTCAATATCGCAGGCCGTGCAACGGGCCTTGAGCGCGTCGGACAGCAGGGCGTGGTCAATACGCAGCCCGGCATCGCGGCGGAAGGCAAAACGACGATAGTCCCACCAGGTAAAGGGACTACCGCTTTGCTCAAACAGACGGTAGGCATCGTGCAGGCCCAGTGCCAGCAAACGCTCGAACGCGGCGCGCTCGGGCGGGGATACCAGAACATCGACTCCCCATTTGACCGGGTCGTAAACGTCCTGGTCGGCTGGGGCAATATTATAGTCGCCCAGAATGGCTAGACGGGGATACTGCTGCAATTCTTTTTCCAGCCAGTCGTGCAAGGCGGCAAACCATTCCAGCTTGTAGGTGTACTTTTCGCTTTCCAGCGATTGCCCGTTGGGGCAGTAGGCACAGATCACACGCACCGGGCCGTCAGGCGAGGGGTACGTGGCGGCCAGCAAACGCTGCTGGGGGTCTTCGTAGTTGGGTAGATTGCGTTGCACATCCGTGCCAGGCTCACGCGAAATCAGGGCCACGCCGTTATAGGTTTTCTGACCCGCCCAGTGAGCGTGATAACCCATTTCCTGAAAAGCCTCCAAGGGAAAACGCTCGTCGGGCAGTTTGAGCTCTTGCAGACACAGCACGTCTACGGGGTTGGCCTTGAGCCAGTCCAGAACTTGGGGAAGACGGACGTTCAGGGAGTTCACGTTCCAGGTGGTGAGTTTCATGGTGTCAGACAATCTCGGTAAATCAGAGAAAGCCGCTTGTACAGGGCTTTGTCGATAAAGGTAGTGCAGAGGCGGCCGTCAGCGTGTTGGAAACGGGCAGGATGGCGTTTAGCGTGCGCGAATGCCGCCATCATATCAGCGCTAGCCAGGGACTGGTTTTAAAGCCAGCGCCACCGACAGGATGAAAATGGCCGATGAGCCTGGGCTTTGTTCTAGGTCGTAGTAAAAAACAGACATTTTCAGACAATAAATTTGCCCTCAAACTATCTGCATGTAACAGCCATAAAGTCAGGCGGCAAGACCCAAAGCGCGCTTGGGGCAGATTGATGTTTTTAGGGTACGAAAAAGAGGGTTTTTTGCGCAGATCACGCGCCTGCTTGTGTTAAATTGCAGGCCAAGTTGGAACGGTGGGCCAAAACCGATGGAAGGGCTTGGCCGCAGCGCGTAGTACAAGGATTTGATATGCAGGAAAAGGGAATAAAAAAATCGCCGTAATGGCGACTTTTTCTGTGTGCTCAAAACCGGAAAGAAGGCCAGTTTTGTCTGTCTTGAATGCAAGCAAGATGGAGGCGTGTGCTGGAATCGAACCAACCTGAACGGATTTGCAGTCCGTCACATAGCCAATCTGTCACCACGCCTTTTGTTTTGTCCTGGGACATGTAGAATTATGCCCAAGGACGTAGGGAAAAGCAAGTGTCACATGACGGGACGTGAAACACGGTACGATCTGCTGCGCAAAAGCGACTGACGTCCCTCCCTTTTTTTGCCGCCCCTGCGGCACTCCCTTGTATTAAGGACATGGCATGCAATATCAATTCCCCATTGTGATCATCGATGAGGATTTTCGTTCTGAAAATGCGTCTGGTCTGAGCATTCGTGTATTAGCAGATGCGATCGAGGCCGAAGGCTTCGAGGTGTTGGGAACCACCAGTTATGGCGATCTGAGTCAATTTGCCCAGCAGCAAAGTCGTGCCAGCGCGTTTATTTTGTCCATCGATGATGAGGAGTTCACGCAAGATGGAGACAGCGCCCCGGCGCTGGTCAATCTACGTGCCTTTATTCGGGCTGTGCGTCGTCGCAATACCGATGTGCCTATTTATGTGTATGGCGAGACTAAAACGGCTCGTCATATGCCAAACGATATCTTGCGCGAGCTGCAAGGCGTCATTCACATGTTCGAGGATACGCCCGAGTTCGTGGCGCGCCACATCGTGCGTGAAGCGCGCAGTTATGTGGAAGGCGTCAAGCCTCCATTTCTGAAAGCCTTGCTCGATTACGCCGAGGATGGCTCGTATTCATGGCATTGCCCCGGTCATTCCGGCGGCGTAGCCTTTCTGAAAAGCCCGGTCGGGCAGATTTTTCACCAGTTTTTTGGCGAGAACATGCTGCGTGCCGACGTCTGCAATGCCGTTGAAGAACTGGGCCAACTGCTGGATCACAACGGGGCCATTGGCGCCAGCGAACGCAATGCTGCGCGTATTTTCAACGCTGATCACTGCTTTTTCGTGACCAACGGCACCAGCACCAGCAACAAGATTGTCTGGCACCATGCCGTGGCTCCGGGTGATGTGGTGGTCGTGGACCGCAACTGCCACAAATCCATCCTGCACAGCATTGTGATGACGGGGGCTATCCCCGTGTTTCTGCGTCCTACGCGTAACCACTTCGGGATTATTGGCCCGATTGCGCGCAGCGAATTTGATATCGAGACCATTCGCGAGAAGATCCGCAAGCACCCCTTGCTCTCGCATCTGGATGCCGATACGGTCAAACCCCGTGTGCTGACGCTGACCCAGTCCACCTACGACGGCATTATTTACGACACCCAGGTGATCAAGAATGCCGTGGATGGTTACGTGGAAGTGCTGCATTTTGATGAAGCCTGGATTCCGCACGCGGCTTTCCATCCCTTCTATGGTCAGTTTCACGCCATGGGCAAGAACCGTCCGCGCCCGCAGGAAACCATGGTGTTCTCCACCCAGTCCACGCACAAGCTGCTAGCCGGTTTGAGCCAGGCCAGCCACGTGCTGGCACAGGACTCGGTCACTCGTAGCCTGGATCGTCATTTGTTCAATGAAGCCTATCTGATGCACACCAGCACCAGCCCGCAGTACGCGATTATTGCGTCTTGCGACGTGGCCGCTGCCATGATGGAGCCACCCGGTGGTCGTGTGCTGGTTGAGGAAAGCATTATTGAAGCTCTGGATTTCCGCCGTGCCATGCGCAAGGTCGAATCGCAGTTTGACGAAGACGATTGGTGGTTCAAGGTCTGGGGCCCGCCAACACTGGCAGAAGACGGTGTGGGCAAGCCTGAGGACTGGATCATTACGGACGATGCGGAGCATAGCGAGTGGCACGGTTTCGGCCCGCTGGCTGATGGCTTCAATATGCTGGATCCGATCAAGGCCACGATTGTTACCCCCGGCCTGGATCTGACAGGCACATTTGGTGAAACCGGCATTCCGGCTTCTATCGTGACCAAGTTTCTGGCGCAACGTGGCGTGATTGTGGAGAAGATTGGCCTGTACAGCTTCTTCATCATGTTCACCATCGGCATTACCAAAGGCCGCTGGAACTCTCTGGTCACAGCGCTACAGCAGTTCAAGGACGATTACGACCGCAACTTGCCTGTCTGGCGTGTTCTGCCGCAGTTTGCGCGCCAGTATCCTTGTTACGAGGAAATGGGCTTGCGCGATTTGTGCCAGCATGTGCACCAGTTGTACGCCAAGCACGACATTGCCCGTTTGATGACCGATATGTACCTGTCGGATGTGGTGCCTGTCATGCGTCCGGCTGATGCTTTTGCCTGCATTGCGCAGCGTCGTACGGAACGGGTCGAGATTGATCAGCTGGAAGGTCGCGTGACTACCAACTTGATCACACCTTATCCCCCCGGTATCCCGCTCCTGATTCCTGGTGAAGCCTTTAACAAGACGATTGTGGATTTCCTGAAGTTCTCGCGTGAACTGCATCGCCAGTGTCCGGGCTTTGGTACGGATATCCACGGTTTTGTGGAAGAGGTGGATGCCTCCGGTCAGAAGCGTTACTACGTGGACTGCGTGGCACAGTAAAGCAGTTTGCTATCCAGGGCCGGGGCAGAGCATCGGCCTTTGGGTAGAGCAGTGAAGCAAGCGGGCCTGATGAGGCATGTTCAGGGTTCTGGAGGAATTCCAGACTTGAAGTGTCTGTCATCAGGCCCGTTTTTTATGGGCTGTCTATCTGCCACGAATCCTTGCGACAGGTTCGTGTTGCAGAGGCTTGTTACAGACTTTGCGCTGTGCGCAAGGCACATTCCAGCAGCCGTGAAGTCAGTGCTTGGGGATCACGGTCTGCCCGCAAGATCGCCACAACCCGGCGTTGCAGGGCAGGTTGCTCAATCGGGTATTTATGCAGATTGTGCTCGTGCAGCAGGTTGTCGGGAATGCGGCTCGGCAAGATACAGTCTCCCAATCCTGACGCCACCAGTCGCAACATGGCATCTATGGTTTCGACCTCCGCCACAAATTCGGGGTGCAGGCCGCTGCTGTGAATCATGCGGCGCAGGGCGTAATGGGGCGGAAAACCGATCAGGCGCAAGGCCTGGTGGCTTAAATCTGCACTCGGAAAAGGCTCCAGCTTGGCAGAGATGCGGCACATTTGGTCGTCAAACAGGGTGTGCGAGATCAAGCCGCCACAGTCCACCGCCGAGTCGTATACAAAACCCACATCGGCTTTGCCGCTTTCCACCAAAGCCACTACCTCGGGCGAGCTGCGTCCCAATAAGGACAAATTCACGCCAGGGTGGGCACTCATGAACGCGGCAGCGACATCGGACATGAAGTAGTAACTCAGGGTATGGACGGTGGCCAGCCGCACAGTACCTGAATTGACGCCGTGCTCCTGACGCACGGCATGGATAGCGCTGTCAATACGGCTATAGGCCGGTTCGATTGCTTGGCGCAGCAGCTCGCCCGCATCATTCAGGCTGACTCCGCGCCCGGTACGGGTAAACAGGGTTTGGCCCAGGCTTTGTTCCAGCGAGCTTAATTGTTTGCTCAGGCTGGATTGGCTTTGTCCCAAATCATCAGCCGCTTTGCTGACCGAGCCTAATTGTGCAATGCGTAAAAAACAGCGCAAGGAGCGATCCAGATGATCGGTGGGGCGGGAATCGTGCATGCCATTGTCTCTTTATTGTTGTACTCAAATGGGTGAAAAATGAGTTTTCAAGGGTGCCTGGGGTCTAGGCGAGCCGTAAGATATTCAGGGCAGTTATTTTGGCTTGAATTGTCTATGAAAAAGTCTTGTTTTGAATTGCCTTTATTTTGTCCTAACGTCGCCTAATTTGCATCCATAATGCGCCCATATTATGGCCAAAATTGATTTGTGGTCTAATCATTGATATAATAAAGAAATCGGGGCGCTAAGGGCAGCGCCCCCTGTCGATATTGAGCAGGAGTTATTCGTGAGCAAATCGAAACCAGTACGTCGTAAACAGGCCTTTGAGGTTGAGCCCCTGAATTGGGTGGCTCCCAAGAAAGCAGTCGTAGAAACCGATCAGGAAGCCAAAGTGGACGCGTCCAGCGACCAGGCTCAGGACAGCTAAGTTCTGACTGAAGGGTTAAAAAGCGCAAGCCTTGCAGCTTGCGCTTTTTTTATGCCTGCCTGTCTTGTATCAGGACCAGCGGCGATGGGCTTGGGTGGCCGGCAGATGCCCTTGCTCCAGCAGTTGCAGGCTGGCCTCTTCAAAGCGGTTCCAGGTGGCCAGAGCCAGTTGTGACCCTGTGCTGACACGGCGTACACCGATGGCGGCCAAATCGGGCACGTTCAGTCCCGGATGAATCAGCAGCACATTGAGGGGCGTAGGTGCCAGTGCCTGGACCACTTGGGCAATATCGTCCAGATCGCGTAATCCGGGGGCGTAGACCACATCGGCGCCTGCCTGGGCAAAGGCTTTTAGCCGGGTTATGGTTTGTCCCAGATCCAGCGCGTCAATCAGCAGGCCTTCGCTGCGTCCTATTAACAGAACGTCCTCGCCACTGTTGAGAATCGCTTGCTTGGCAGCCCGTATGCGGGCCACAGCCAACTCAAGGTCATACAGTTCGTCGCCATGGCGATCTTCAATGGACAAGCCTGCAATGCCGGTTTCAATGGCCAGGCGGACGTTTTCGGCGACCTGTTCGGGCTCATCGGCAAAGCCATTTTCAAAGTCGGCGTTCAGTGGCAGATTCGTGCTGGCCGCCAGTTCTCGCAAATGCGCCAGCAGGGCATCCCGGCCCACCTCAAAATCTTCCAATCCCTTTGACCAGGCAAACGCAGCGCTGCTGCTGGCAATTGCCTGTGCACCCAGTCGTTCCAGACGCTTGGCTCCACCTATATCCCAGGGGTTGGGCAAAATCAGTAAGCCACTTTCATGCAAGGCTCGAAAACGGCGTCGTTTTTCCTGTGTGCTGACGTTCATGCGGGACTCCTGAGAATAAAAAACGCAAACCGGAGTTTGCGTTTTGATGCCTGGCCGCGTTTTATTTTTTCTTGGCTTTCTTGCGGATCACCAGAACGGGGATTTCCGAGTAGGTCAGAACGTGCTGGGTTTCGCTGCCCAAGAGCAGGCGCTTGTAGCCCTTGCGGCCATGCGAGGACATGACGATCAGGTCAGCTTTCTGCTTTTCAGCGGTAGAAATAATGGCATCGGCCACCAGTTCGGACTTCACCACCAGGCCCTTGACCGAGACACCAATGTCTTTACCGGCCTGCTTGACGGCGGCCAGCTCGGATTGGGCGTGCTCTACCCAGGAGGCTTCGATACGGCTATCGAGCTTCTGGTCGATAATGGGGCCGCCCTCCAGGTAGCTTTGGCGATAGCGCGGAATGACGCGCAGGGCCAGCAATTTGGCGCCGCTGGTCTTGGCCAGATTCAGGGCATGGGTGACAGCGTGGGCGGACAGTTCTGAGCCGTCGGTACATACCAGGATACGCTCGTACATGAGGGGGAATCCTATAAAAAGGGTTATCAAGAACGTGTCTTGTGGGTAAGGTATCAAACCATACTGCGAATTACGGTCTTTGTGTCTGCTTTATGGTTTTCCATGGCAGCCGTGTATATTCGAGTGGACGTTTTTGTCAGCTTGGCTTTTTTATGCTGGTCATCATATCCCAATGGGATTGAGGGAGATTCATATGAAAGAAGTGGTTGTAGTCCAGGCATGCCGTACCGCGATTGGTGATTTTGGTGGTGGACTGAAGAATGTGTCGCCAATCGAAATGGGAGCCACGGTATTGCGCGCGGTACTGGACAGAAGTGGCGTATCGGCAGCAGACGTTCAGCATGTAGTGATGGGGCAGGTTATTCAAACCGAGCCGCGCGATATGTACTTGTCGCGTGTGGCTTCGGTGCAGGCGGGCGTGGGCCACGGAACACCGGCCATGAACGTCAACCGTTTGTGCGGTTCGGGTCTGCAAGCCATTGTGTCGGCCGCGCAGGGCATTCTGGTCGGTGATGCCAAGGTGGCTTTGGCAGGCGGAGCAGAAAGCATGAGCCGTGCGCCCTATATGTCCAGTGCTCATCGCTGGGGCGCTCGCATGGGGGACTCGGTCATGATGGATATGATGACTGGTGCACTGACGGATCCTTTTGATCGCGTTCATATGGGCATTACGGCCGAAAATGTGGCCCGCCAATACGGCGTGACCCGAGCCGATCAGGACGAGCTGGCATTGGAATCGCACCAGCGTGCCCGTCGCGCGATCGAGCAGGGCTATTTTAAAGAGCAGATCGTGCCCATTATCCAGAAAAGCCGTAAGGGCGAGATCGTGTTTGATCAGGACGAGCACGTACGTCTGGACGCCACGATGGAAAACTTTACCGGCCTGAAACCTGTGTTCATGCCTGAAGGCGGCAGTGTTACGGCAGGTAATGCCTCGGGCCTGAATGACGGTGCAGCCGCTGTCTTGCTGATGTGCGCGGAAGAAGCTCGCCAGCGTGGGCTGAAGCCTTTGGCCAAGCTGGTGTCCTGGGGGCATGCCGGGGTGGATCCCAGCATTATGGGTATTGGGCCTGTGCCAGCCAGCCGTCTGGCACTGGAGCGCGCCGGTTTGAGCGTGTCGGATCTGGATGTGATCGAGTCCAACGAAGCTTTTGCCGCCCAAGCGTGCGCAGTTGTGCGTGAACTGGGTCTGGATCCGGCACGGGTGAACCCCAATGGTAGTGGTATCAGCCTGGGCCACCCTATTGGCGCGACCGGCGCCGCTATTACAGTCAAGGCCTTGCATGAACTGCAGCGTGTCCAAGGTCGTTACGCGCTGGTCACCATGTGTATTGGCGGTGGGCAGGGGATTGCGGCGATTTTCGAGCGTCCTTGAACCTTGCTGATTATTTCTCTTTAAGCTTCGTTTAAAGCGCAGAAAAGCCGGAAGTGCTACGAGTCACTTTCCGGCTTTTTTTCGGCATATACAAGTAAATCTTATAAAAACGCCGACTTGATTATTTGTTTTTGTAGTGGAGCCTCGTATCCAGCCAATTGCATTGAATTGTTTTAAAAGTAATGCATGGCTTGGGTGACTGAGCATGAAGCCCTTGTTTTTTCTCATCGGAATAAAACGGAATAAAAGGAGATTCATATGCAAGAAGTCGTTCTGGTTCAGGCTTGTCGAACCGCTTTTGGTAATTTTGGTGGCTCGTTACGGAATGTGCCCCCCATTGGGATGGGGGCGGCGGTCATGCAGGAAGTGTTGGGCAGAAGTGGAGTATCTGCCTCGGAGGTGGAGCAGGTAGTGATGGGGCAGGTGGTGCTGACCGAGCCCCAGGATGTCTATGTGGCGCGTGCAGCCTCCATGAAAGCAGGAGTGGCTCATGAGGCGGTTGCCATGAATGTGAACCGCTTATGTGCATCCGGTTTGCAGGCCATTATTTCGGCAGCGCAAGCGATTGTATTGGGTGAGGCTCGGGTGGCCTTGGCCGGCGGTGTTGAAAGTACCAGTCGAATGCCTTATCTGGCGCCAAGCCAGCGCTGGGGGAGTCGCATGGGCAGTGTGGCCTTGGTAGATGTCTTGTCGGAGATTTTCATCAGTCCTTTGACTCGGGAGCATGTGGGGGTGACGGGGGAGAATGTCGCCAGAAAATACGGTGTGTCCCGCTGTGAGCAAGATCAGTTGGCCCTGGAGTCGCACCGTAGAGCGGCTCGTGCCATTGAAAATGGGTACTTTGAGGAGCAGATCGTCCCGCTGGCGGCCCACGATGGGAGCATCTTCGAGCAGGATGAGCATGTTCGGCATGATGGCAGTCTGGAGCAGCTTGCCGCCTTGAAGCCTGTTTTCCAGAGCGACGGGGGGACGGTGACGGCCGGTAATATCTTGGGTCTGGCGGATGCGGCGGCGGTGGTGCTGATGATGGAAGAGGGGCAGGCACGTCGTCAAGGCTTGAAGCCTTTGGGCAAGCTGCGCTCATGGGCGCATGCGGGCGTGGACCCTCAATTTGCGGGAATGGGGCCGGTGCCATCGACTCGCTTGGCGCTCAAGCGGGCGGGACTGATGGTAGCCGATATTGATGTGATCGAGTCCAATGAGGCGTTTGCAGCACAGGTGTGCGCCGTTGCCAAAGAATTGGATTTTGATCCGGAGCGAGTCAATCCAAATGGCGGCAGCATTAGCATGGGGCATCCTTTGGGGGCGACAGGAGCGGCACTGGTAGTCAAGGCCTTGCATGAGTTGCAGCGCATCCAGGGGCGGTATGCTCTGGTCACCATGTGTCATGGCGGTAGCGAGGGAGTAGCCATGATTATCGAACGTCAGTGAGCCGTTCCCCATCAAGTGATCGCTGTTATGATGGCGCCTTGCTAAAAACGCCGGAAGTGGCGCAATGCCGCCTTCCGGCGCTGTTTTCTCTGTCGTCAGGCCATATCCAGGTTCAGGATTATGTGGGGTGCCACGTTGCTCCCGTGTGAGCCGGGCCGCCTGACTGCTTTGCAAGGAAGAGTTTCATGGCTGGTGAGCAGGGGGACGATAGTCCTACGTTGTCGGAAAGCGAAGGGATCCGTTATCTGCACTTTGGAACGGAGTGGATTCAAGGTGCAATGCGTATTCGCAAGCCCGCTGAATTGGTCTTGGCCTACACACAACAAATGATGGCCTGGCTGCTATTTATGGAAGACCCCAAACCCGAGCACAAGCTGGCTATTCTGGGGCTGGGGGCGGGTTCCCTGCTGCGTTTCTGCCTGAAGCAGACCAGCAGTCAGGTGCAGACGGTGGAATGGAATCCGTCGGTGATCGGCATGTGCAATGCCTTTTTCCGGCTGCCGCGCAGCCCGCGGTCCCTGATTGATCAGGCCGATGCCGGTGTCTGGGTACAAGACAGCGATCAGCACAGTCAGTATCGTGCCTTGATGGTGGATTTGTACGACGCTCACGCCGAAGGCCCGGTACGTGACAGTCTGGAGTTCTATCAGGATTGTCGTGCGGTGCTGGATGATGAGGGCATCATGACCGTCAATCTTTTTGGTGCCCACCCCAGCTTCAAACATAATATTGACAACATTCGTGAAGCCTTTAATGGCAAAGTATTGCTCTTGCCTGAAATGGACGAGGGCAATCAGGTGGTTCTGGCCTTCAAAGGCAGCACGCTGGAGATGACAGCCGGAGAGCTGCTGAGTCGGGCCGAACAAGTGCAGGCCGATTATGGTTTGCCGGCTACACGTTGGGCCAGGGAACTGCTCTCGTTCCGTCGCCAGATGCAGGACCAGTAGGAGAGCGGGGCAGGGATTACCTGAAGGGTCAAAGTCCTGTCGTTCGCGTTAGACTAAACACCTAAAATTTTCGTTTTTTTGCATCTAAGGAGTATTGGATGAAACTGATCAGATCGGTGCATCAGGTGGCGGCCGCTTTGGCTTGTGTAGGATTGATGTCGGGCGCTGCAGTTCATGCGCAATCTGTATCGGTATCGTCGATTGTGGAACATCCGGCTCTGGACGCCATTAAGGATGGAGTACACAAAGCGCTGACCGATGCTGGTTATAACGAAGCCTCCGGCTTCAAATGGCAGTTTCAGACCGCCCAGGGCAATCCGGCGATTGCCGCTCAGATCGCTCGTAAGTTCGTCGGTGACAAGGCTGACGTGATTGTGGCCATTTCCACTCCTTCGGCGCAGGCCGTGGTGTCGGCAACCAAGACTATCCCTGTGGTGTATTCGGCCGTGACCGATCCTGTGGTGGCACACCTGGTGCCCAGCATGGCACCGTCGGGCACCAACGTGACAGGCGTGTCCGATGCGCTGGCACTGGAAGCCCAGGTTGATCTGATCAAGAAAGTCGTGCCTGATGCCAAGCGCGTGGGTATGGTTTACAACCCTGGCGAAGCCAACTCCGCCGTGGTCGTTAAAGAAATGAAAGAATTGCTGCCCAAGCACGGCATGACGCTGGTGGAAGCCACCGCGCCTCGTACCGTGGACGTGGGGGCGGCTGCTCGTAGCCTGGTGGGCAAGGTCGATGTGATCTACACCAATACCGACAATAACGTGGTGTCGGCCTACGAGTCCCTGGTAAAAGTAGGCGTGGACGCCAAAGTGCCTTTGATCGCTTCGGACACCGACAGTGTGGCCCGTGGTGCTATCGCAGCTCTGGGCGTGAACTACTACAACCTGGGTCTGCAGACCGGTCAACAGGTCATCCGTATTCTGAAGGGTGAAAAACCCGGTGATATGGCTTCTGAAACCAGCAGCAATCTGGAACTGTATGTCAATCCGGGCGCTGCCAAGCGCCAAGGCGTTTCGCTTAACGAGGACTTCGTGAAGTCCGCAACAAAAATCGTCGAATAAGCCTGATTTGACTGCTTCTTGCAGGTGGGTTGCCACAAGCTGCCCGCCTGTTTCTTTTGTATCCTAGACGTCCAACAATATGTCTATTTATTCAATGTGGGGGGCCCTGGAGATTGGTCTGATTTTCGGACTGGTTGCTCTGGGTGTTCTGATTTCTTTTCGCATCCTGCGATTTCCTGACCTGACGGTCGATGGTAGTTTTCCTTTGGGTGGGGCGGTTGCCGCCATCCTGATCAGCCAGGGCAATGATCCTTTCCTGGCGACTGTAGTGGCCACTTTTGCTGGTGCCATTGCCGGCACGATTACTGGCTGGTTGAACGTACGCCTGAAAATCATGGATCTGCTGGCCAGTATCCTGATGATGATCGCCTTGTATTCCATCAACCTGCGCATCATGGGTCGTCCCAATGTGCCCCTGATCATGGAGCCGACGGTCTTCACGATTCTGCAGCCCGAATCCATCGCTGACTATATTGCTCGTCCCTTGATGCTGATTGGGTTGGTAATCATTGCCAAACTGGCGCTGGATTGGTTTTTCGGTACGCAAACTGGCCTGGCCATGCGCGCTACCGGCGCCAATGCGCGTATGGCCCGTGCTCAAGGTGTGGCAACTGGCAATATGCTTTTGCTGGGCATGGCTATTTCCAATGCCCTGGTCGCCTTGGCCGGTGCCTTGTTTGCACAATCGCAGGGTGGGGCGGATATCTCCATGGGCATCGGGACCATCGTGATTGGTCTGGCTGCCGTGATTGTGGGTGAAAGCATCTTGCCCGCCCGCAAACTGTTCTACGCCACCTTGGCCGTGGTGCTGGGTGCGATTCTGTACCGTTTCTTTATTGCTTTGGCTCTGAATGCCGATGTGATCGGCCTGAAAGCGCAGGACTTGAACCTGGTCACCGCTTTGCTGGTTACCGTGGCACTGGTGATTCCATTGCTCAAGAAAAAGCGTGCTCGTAAACAGAAGGGGGCCCAGTAATGTTAGAAGCAAAAGATCTGTCCCTGACATTTAATCCAGGTACGCCCATTGAAACCCGTGCCTTGCGCGGTTTGTCCCTGACCATTCCGGAAGGGCAGTTCGTGACCGTGATCGGTTCCAACGGTGCGGGCAAGTCTACTTTTCTGAATGCGATCTCGGGCGACCAGTCTGTTGATGATGGCCAAATCATGATCGACAAGGTAGACGTGACTCGCCGCCCGGTCTGGGAGCGAGCCAATTGGGTAGCACGTGTGTTTCAGGATCCGATGGCCGGGACCTGTGAAGATCTGACCATTGAAGAAAATATGGCGCTGGCCACCTGCCGTGGCAGCCGCCGTGGGCTGAGCCGTGCCGTGCGTCACTCCATGCGCGCTGAATTTGCAGAGCGTCTGGAAACCTTGGGTCTGGGTCTGGAAAACCGTCTGACAGACCGCATCGGTTTGTTGTCCGGTGGCCAACGTCAGGCCGTCAGCCTGTTGATGGCGGCCTTGCGTCCTTCCAAGATCTTGCTGCTGGACGAGCATACGGCTGCGCTGGACCCGCGTACGGCTGACTTTGTTTTGCAACTGACCAATCGTATTGTGCGTGAAGGTGGCCTGACCACCATGATGGTCACGCACAGTATGCGTCAGGCTCTGGATGTGGGTGATCGCACGGTCATGTTGCACCAGGGCAAGGTGGTGCTGGATGTCAGTGGTGAACAGCGTCAAGGCCTGGATGTGCGAGATCTGCTGGAGATGTTCGAGCGGGTTCGGGGTGAGACTTTAGCCGACGATAGTTTATTGCTAGGTTAGAAAGCACTATCCCGGATTTGGAAAACCGCGTGAACTCTAGGGGTTAAACGCGGTTTTTTTATATTCAAAAAACCCTAGGTATATGATAATACGTGTTCTTTTGGCATAGGCAGACAGCGGAGCGGGTGCAAGGGGGTAGCTGGCTAATCGTAGTCGCCAAATAATGGCAGGATCGAAATGAGTCTCATCGCAAATTTTCCTGTTTGATTTGCGCTTTTTCGACATATACTTGCTGCTTGTCCAAACCATACAATCCAGTCAGTTTAAGCGTTAAACTCCCATGCAACGCTTAGCTCAGGAGTTCTTCATGTCATTTCAAAGCTTGTTGGGTCGGCAGACTTTTCGTATTGCTGCCTTCTCTTCCTTGGTTCTGCTCGCCGCTTGCGGCAACAAAGAGCCTCAAGCTCCGGCCGGCGGGATGAAGGTCCCGGTCAGTGTGATTACCGTCCAACCGACTTCTACCGAGTTGTTCTCCGAGCTGCCTGGACGAGTCGAAGCAATTAAAGATGCACAAATCCGCGCCCGTGTTTCCGGGATTGTGGAAGAGATCAACTTTGAGCAGGGCGCTGATGTCAAACAAGACCAGCTCTTGTTTACCATTGACCCGGCTCCGTACCGTGCAGTTCGTAATCAAGCTGCAGCCCAGCTGAAAAACGCCCAGGCTGACGCACAAAGTGCCAAGCAATTGGCGCAGCGTTACGAGCGTCTGATCAAGGAAAATGCGGTTTCCCGCCAAGATTACGACAACGCCAAGGCCCGCGCCATGCAGGCCGATGCCGCCATTGCCGCTGCACAGGCGACCCTGGACAGCGCCAATATTGATCTGGGCTACACCAAGATTGTGTCGCCCGTGTCGGGCCGTATCGGCAAGTCCCTGGTTACCGAAGGTGCTCTGGTTTCTGCCGCCAACGCCACCCATATGGCCACCGTGCAGCAACTGGACCGTGTCTATATTGATGTGACGCGTTCCACCGCTGAGCTGACGCAACTGCGTCGTGCCATGGCTGCTGGTACGTTGAAGTCGGCTGGTGAAGGCCAGGCCAAAGCCAAGGCCGTGCTGGAAGATGGCTCCCTTTACGATCAAGATGGCGTTTTGCTGTTTAGCGGTGTCAGCGTGGATCCTTCCACTTCGCAAGTAACCTTGCGTGCCGTGTTCCCGAACCCTGATGAAATTCTCTTGCCCGGTATGTACGTACGCGTTCGTCTGGAACAAGGTGTGATTCCGGATGCCTTGCTGGTGCCCGCGCAGGCTGTTCAGTACACCTCGGATGGCGCTTCTAATATTTACGTGGTTCGTGAAGAGAAAGCCCAGTCTGTACCTGTCGTGTTGGGACCCGAAAGCGATGGTCAGTATGTAGTGGACAAAGGCCTGCAAGCCGGCGACCAGATCATTGTCGAAGGCTTCCAGAAGATTCGTCCCGGTGCCCCTGTCCAGACGATGCCTTGGAAGGGCAACAAGTCAGCCGCTGCACCTGCTCCTGATGCGGCCCCCGCACAGGAACCGGCCGCCGCTGCTGAGCCAAACGAAGCCAAGTCTAGCGAGTAAGCGACATGCCTCAGTTTTTTATTGAAAGGCCCATTTTTGCATGGGTCGTTGCCTTGGCGATCACGCTATTTGGCTTATTGGCTTTGCCCAATATGCCTGTAGCGCAGTATCCCGATGTGGCACCACCTTCGGTCACCATCCGGGCGACCTACCCAGGTGCAACGGCGGAAGATGTTGCCAGTACGGTAGCCAGTGTGATCGAAGATCAGCTGAACGGTGCCAAAGGCCTGCTGTACTACGAGTCCGTCAGTGACTCCTACGGCTCGACCGAAATCACCGCCACGTTCCGTCCTGGTACCAATCCTGACATGGCTCAGGTGGACGTCCAGAACCGGGTCAGCAACATTACCGCGTCCTTGCCGACAGCGGTGATGGAGCAGGGCCTGCACGTGGAGCAGTCCAGTACCGGCTTTCTGCAAGTGGTGACCTTGTCCTCCACGGACGGCAGTCTGGATCAGACAGCTCTGGCTGACTACATCGAACGCAATATCAAGAACACGATTTCTCGTGTTCCTGGTGTGGCTCGCTTCCAGCTGTTTGCAGCCGGTCGCGCCATGCGTGTGTGGCTGGACCCTGCCAAGCTGGTCGGTTACCAGATGAGCCCAGCGGACGTGACCAACGCCATTCGTCAGCAAAACATGCTGGTGTCTGCCGGTATTCTGGGTGGCCCACCCAATCAGGACAGTCAGCGTGTGGCCGCACCCATTACGGTGAACGGTCAGTTGGCAACCGTGGAAGAGTTTGAAAACATCATTCTGCGCTCGCAGCCTGATGGCTCGACCGTGCGTATTAAAGACGTCGCTCGTGTGGAAGTGGGGGCGGACAACTACCAGTTTGGTGCCCGTCTGAACAGCAAGCCGACAGCGGCTTTTGCTATCTCCTTGTTGCCTGAGGCGAACGCGCTGGATACTGCCGCGGCAATTAAAGTCGAAATGGAGAAGTTGGCCGAGTTCTTCCCGGAAAACATCCGCTACGACATTCCTTACGACACCTCGCCCTACGTGGACAAGTCCATCACCCAGGTGGTTTACACCTTGCTGGAAGCCATGGTCTTGGTGTTCATCGTGATGTACGTGTTCCTGCAAAACGTGCGCTACACCCTGATCCCCGCACTGGTGGTGCCGGTGGCTATCTTGGGGGCTTTCGCGGTGATGCAGGTGCTGGGTATGTCAGTGAACGTGCTGACCATGTTCGCGATGGTGCTGGCCATTGGTATTTTGGTGGACGACGCGATCGTGGTGGTGGAGAACGTCGAACGTATCATGGTGGAAGACGGGCTCTCGCCTAAGGAAGCGACCAAGAAAGCCATGCCGCAAATTAGTGGCGCTATTGTGGGTATTACGCTGGTGCTGTCGGCCGTGTTCTTGCCCCTGGCATTCATGGCCGGTTCGGTGGGGGTGATTTACCGTCAGTTCTCGGTGGCCATGGCCGTGTCGATTGCCTTCTCCGGCTTTTTGGCACTGACCTTTACACCTGCCTTGTGCGCGACTTTGTTGAAACCTATCCCCAAGGGCCATCACGAAACCAAGCGTGGCTTCTTTGGCTGGTTCAACCGTGTCTTTACGCGTACCACTAATGGTTACGAAAGCTTTATTGGCAAGACCTTGCGTCGTGGCGGTCGGATGATGTTCATCTACCTGATCATGGTGCTGGTGCTGGGCTTCCTGTACATGCGTATGCCAACCGCGTTCTTGCCCGAGGAAGATCAGGGCTACGTGATTGCCAACATCGAACTGCCTGCCGGTTCGACGGCCAACCGTACGATTGAAACCATCTCCAAGGTAGAGGACTACTTCAAAGAGCAGCCTCAGGTTGAAAACATCATTGCCGTGCAAGGTTTCAGCTTTAACGGTAGTGGTTTGAACTCGGCGATTGCCTTTGTGCCCTTGAAAGACTTCAACGAACGTAAAGGCAAGGAAAACTCGGCTCAAGCCATTTCCGGCAAGGCCATGGGCCAATTGCTGTTCGGTTTGCCCGACTCCATGGTGATCGCGATTGTGCCCCCCGCTATTTCTGCTCTGGGTAACTCCTCGGGTATTGATATGCGTCTGGAAGACCGCGGTGGCATGGGGCACGATGCCCTGATGGCAGCCGCGGATCAGTTGCTGGCCCTGGCCAAGGCAAGCCCTGTGTTCGATCCACAGAGTGTGCGTATCACGGGCTTGGGACCTGGCAAACAGATCCGTCTGGAGATTGACCGTGACAAGGCGGCTGCCCTGGGTGTGAACTTCAGCGAAGCCTCTGCCTTGATCAGTGGCGCCCTGGGCTCGTCTTTTGTGGGTAAATTCACCAACCAGGGGCGTGTGCAAAGTGTCTGGGTACAAGCTGATGCGCCATATCGCATGACCATCGACGATGTGCTCAAGCTCAACGCTCGCAACAGCGAAGGCAAGATGGTTCCGCTGTCGGCCTTTGTCAGCCAGACGACCGAACAGGGTCCGGTACAGATCGTGCGCTACAACAGCTACGAGTCTGTCCGTATCGGTGGTGGCCCCGCTCCAGGCTATACCTCGGGTGAAGCCATGATCGAGATGGAAAACCTGATGAAGCAGTTGCCTAGCGGCTTTGGTGTGGACTGGACAGGTCTGTCTTATCAAGAGCGTCAGGCCGCAGGCCAGTCCGCTATCTTGATGGGCTTGGCGGTTCTGGTGGTGTTCATGCTGCTGGCTGCCTTGTACGAAAGCTGGGCGATTCCGCTGTCCGTGATGCTGGCCGTACCGCTGGGTATGCTGGGTTCGGTCTTGCTGGTCTCCGGTCTGGGTATGCCTAACGACGTGTACTTCCAGGTGGGTATCGTGACGGTGATCGGTCTGTCAGCGAAGAACGCGATTCTGATTGTGGAGTTTGCCAAGGATGCCTACGCACGTGGTGCTACCTTGATCGACGCCACTCTGGAAGCCGCTCGCTTGCGTTTCCGTCCTATCTTGATGACCTCTTTCGCCTTTGTGCTGGGTGTGGTGCCTCTGGCTACCTCCACTGGTGCGGGTGCTGCCAGCCAGAACGCCGTGGGTCTGGGTGTGCTGGGTGGTATGTTGGCCGCAACGCCTTTGGCTGTCTTGATGGTGCCGACCTTCTTTGTCGTGATCCTCAAGCTCTTTAAAACTAAACCCCGTCTGTTTGGCGAAGCCGCTAAATTGCACGAGGAAGAACAGGCCAAACAAGCTGCACAGCCGGCCGGTTCGCAAGGAGGACAGCACTGATGTCTAGCATGTTTTTACGTAGCCCCTTGGTGCTGGCCGTGGCGTTTGCCTTGTCGGCTTGCTCCTTGGCACCGAAGTACGAGCGTCCTGATTCTCCCGTGCCCGCACAATTCCCTCTGGCCCAGCAGGGCCAGGCGGATGCGGCACAGGCTGCTGATCTGGGCTGGCGTGAATTCTTTACGGATCCGCGTCTGCATGCCCTGATCGAGCAGGCTCTGGAGAATAACCGCGATCTGCGTATTGCCACCCAGCGCATCGAGGAAGCTCGCGCGCAATACGGCGTGGCACGCAGTGACCAGTTGCCCAGCATTGGTGTGCAGGCGGCCGAGCAGGCCACCCACACACCGGCTGAACTGCGTCCAGGTGGCCCAAATTCGGCCCCCGTAACCCGTACGTTCCAGGCCGGTGTCGGTATCACTGCTTTCGAGCTGGACTTCTTTGGTCGAGTGCGTGATCTGGCTCGTGCTGCTCAAGAACAGTACTTTGCCACCGAGCAGGCTCAACGTACCGCCCATATCGCCCTGGTGGCGGGCACCGCCGAAGCCTACTTCAAGGTGCGTACGGCCGAAGAACTGCATGCTTTGATGAGCAATACCTTGCGCAGCCGTCAAGAGACATTGCGCCTGGTGCAGTCTTCTTACGATGCCGGTACGGTGTCGGCGCTGGACCTGAACCAGGCCAAGGTGCAATACAACACCGTGCGTTCCGATATGCAGGCTGTCGAGCGTGATCGTCAGCGTGCACTCAATGCCTTGCAGGTTTTGTTGGGCGGTGAAATACCGGCTGACTTGCCAGCAGGCTTGCCCTTTACCCGTGCTCAGCTGATGCCTAGCTTGCCTGTAGGGTTGTCGGCCGAGTTGCTGGAGCGTCGTCCTGACATCCTGGCCGCCGAGCACGTCTTGCGTGGTTCCAACTACAGCATCGGTGCAGCACGCGCTGCTTTTTTCCCGCGTCTGAGCCTGACCGGTCTGCTGGGCTTCATGAGCCCCGAGCTGGGTGGTCTGTTCAGTTCGGATAACCGTTACTGGCAATTCCAGCCGCAAATTACCATGCCGCTGCTCTCGGGCAGTACCTGGGCCAATCTGGATCTGGCCGAGGCTCGTCGTGACATTGCGATCAGCCAGTATGAAAAAACCATTCAGGAAGCCTTCCGCGAAGTGGCTGATGCTCTGGCGGGCGAAGCCACCTACGGTCAGCAGATCGACGCCTTGCAAGAGGTTGATCAGGCTGCCAGCGAAAGCTTGCGTCTGGCCAAGCTGCGTTACGAAGTGGGTATAGACAGCTTCCTGCAGGTGCAAACGGCGGAAGTCAGCCTGTACGGTACGCGTCAAGCCTATATTCAGACTGGCTTGGCATCCCTGATGAACCGGGTCGAGTTGTACAAGGCTTTGGGTGGCGGCTGGACAGCTGAAACCGTCAAGCCTGAAACAAAGACCCAGGCCACTGGGACAGCACCGGAGTAAACAGGCGATAATACGTCTGGTCATTCATCCCTGAAACTACGGAGGTCCTTGGGGAATGTTAGAACTGGGCGTCAATATCGATCATGTGGCGACGCTGCGCCAGCAGCGTCTGACCACATACCCTGATCCAATTCAGGCCGCTTTGCGAGCAGAAGAAGCCGGAGCGGACCTGATCACCTTACATCTGCGTGAAGACCGGCGTCATATTCAGGATGCCGACGTCGAGGCCCTGCGCCCCGTACTGCGTACCAGGATGAATCTGGAATGCGCCATCACCACCGAAATGCTGGACATTGCCTGCCGTATCAAACCGGACGATGTCTGCCTGGTTCCCGAACACCGTGCTGAACTGACGACCGAAGGTGGTCTGGATGTGGTCGGTCATCTGGATCAGGTCAAGGCCGCTGTTCAGCAACTGCAGGCTGCTGGCATTCGTGTCTCGCTGTTCATTGATGCCGACCCAGCGCAAATCCGAGCCGCCAGCGACGTGGGTGCCACCGTGATCGAACTGCACACTGGCACCTATGCGGATGCTCAAACGCCCGAGCAGGCCGCCAGCGAACTGGAACGTATCCGTGCCGGTATTGCTCAAGGTGTGTCGCAAGGTCTGCGTGTGAATGCGGGTCATGGCCTGCACTACGGCAACGTACAAGCGATTGCCGCCTTGCCGGGGCTGACGGAGCTTAATATTGGTCACGCCATTGTTGCCCAGGCTGTCTTTGACGGTTGGGAAAAAGCCGTGCGCGACATGAAAGCCCTGCTGGTGCAAGCGGGCGCTCCTGCTCAAGCCTGACTGAGCCCTGCCATCTGGGCAGGGCACTCTTAACTGATTCTGGAAGCACTATGAGTACCATTGATTCCCTATTGTCCCGCCGCTCTATCAAGCTGGTGCAAGGCCCTGGCCCGAATGAGCAAGAGCTGGACCTGATTTTGCGCGCGGCCATGGTCGCTCCTGACCATGGCCGTTTGCAGCCATGGCGCTTTTGCCTGATCCGCGGTGAAAACGTGCAGGCTCTGGGTGAACTGGCCATTGCCGCCAATGAGCGCGCCGGTAATCCCTTGACCGAGCAGAAAGCTGCCAGCGTCCGCGCCTGGCTGGCCAAAGTGCCCATGCTGATCGCCGTGGCCAGCCACATTGATCATGGCGAAGAAAAAATTCCTGAACTGGAGCGTGTCCTGGCAACGGGCGCAGCCGTCAGCAATATGCTGCATGCTGCTCACCAGTTGGGCTTTGGTGCTTTCTGGAGCACTGGCCTGGGCACCTATGGTGAAGAAGTTCCTGAAGCCCTGGGCTTCGATTCCCTGGATTACCAGTTCCTGGGCTTTGTGTCGGTGGGTACGCCTATTCACAATCTGGGTCCTGCCCAGCGTCCCGAGCCACAAAAGTTTGTGACGGAGTGGCAAGCTGCTTGAGTCCAGCTGATGATGAACCGGTTCTAAAATAGCGCTGTTTCCATGGCATCACCCGGAGTGGTGATTGCTTTGGAACGTTTTAAATAGCCTGAATCCTTTCTGGATTCGGGCTTTTTTTGTGCCCTAGGGTTTGTACTGATAGGCATGAACCTAACCACGCTTTTATCATTATTCCATACATTAGAATGACATTCCGTTAAACGGAATATAAACAGGAAAATGATGAAACAAGTCAGCACACAGCACTTGATGCTTCCCGATGGGGCCGAACTGCATTACGCAGAAATTGGGCGGCCCAGCGCATCTCGTCCATCCGTGCTCATGCTGCACTCCCTGTTTTTCAATGGAGGCATGTTCCTGCCCGTGATTCAGGCGTTGCAAAACGAATGGCACATTATTTGCCCGGATCATCGTAATCAGGGCTTGAGCACCGCAGGCCAGAAGCCCGCCACCATGCATCAGTTGGCACAGGACTACGCGTTCCTGGCCCAAGCACTGCGGATTTCTTCCTTGCATGTAGTGGGTAGCTCGATGGGAGGTTACGTGGCTCAGGAGCTGATGCAGCGCGCACCTCAGTTGGTCCGTTCTGCTGTCCTGTCTTGCTGCACCTCGATGGCAGAACAGCAGAAAGAGCGCTTTGACCAACTGGAAGCGCAACTGCGTCGAGATGGCGGTGCGCCTTATGTCTCGGCCTTGCTGCAAACCATGTTTGGAGACGCCTTTCTGGCAAGCACAGACCTGGCTGCTCAGGCTCAGCAGGAGCAGTGGCGCGACTACTTCACACACTTGCCTCCCAGCATTGCCAACTCAGTCAATGGCGTGTTTGCCCGTCCTGACTATCAGTCTCTTTTGGCAGGCAATACCACCCCTCATTTGTTGATCAGCGGTGCTTTGGACAGAGCTAAAAAGCCCGCTGATATGGAGCATATGCACAGCTTGCTTCCACACAGCACACATACGGTATTTGAGCAGTCCGGTCACACGGCGCCGGTTGAAGTGCCCGAAGCCTTCGCACTGCAAATTGAGAATTTTTGGAATCAAGTTAATTAATGCTGCAAGGATTAATTCATGCCAGTTACTGAATCTACTGAGCTGCCGACGGCGATGGCTTTCGGTGCAAATGCACAGCCGATACGAGATATTGCGTCAGACCAGGCTAGCCAGTTTGTTATTGAAGATGGAGCGGTCTTGTTGCGTGGCAGCCAGAGCCGTTCCAGCGGCAGCAAGGCTTTTCCTGTCCGTGAAGTGTGTATGGAAACGGGTGCTCGAGACATGCAAGACATGTTTTTTGGCCCATTTGGAAAGCTCTACAGTTTTTCCACCATTTATGTTTCCGCGTCGCGTCCCACGCCTTACACCTTGGGATATGTAGATTTTCCTAACGGAGTTCGTGTTTTGGCACACGTACGTTGTGAAGACCTGAGCGCCTTGTATTGCGATATGCCTGTCAGTACTGCCACCGATGGCAATGACTGGTTTGTAACTCCTATGTCGGCGGAGAAGTAAGGTGAGTGAAGCATATGTAGTCGGCGCGGCCATGATTCCCATGGCTCGTCATAAAGAATCCAGCTATACCGGTTTGGCCTTGCCAGCAATCCTTAACGCGATGGCCAGTGCCGGTGTACAGGCTCAGGATATTGATGCTGTTGTTTGCGGCCACGCCTTTGGTGGCATGTTGACGGGACAGCGTCTGGTCAAGGAAATCGGTATTGGTACAGTGCCTGTCGTCAATTGCGATAACGCCTGCTCGGGTGGGGCCACGGCCATTCACTTGGCGTGGAAAGATATCCAGGCTGGCCGACACGATATCGTGCTGGTGATCGGTGTGGACAAGCTGACGCAGTTTGGCGGAGGCACCTTGCCTTTGGTGCAGGAGGATCCCGAGGTCCAGCAGGGCTTGGTGATGCCTGCAGTGTATGGCATGCGTGCTCGTCGTTACCTGCATGAACGCAATCTGGGGCCAGAAGTTCTGGCGCAAGTCTCCATCAAGGCTCGCACACACAGTCAACATAATCCCTATGCACAGTATCGTGATCCGCTGACGGTGGAACAGGTGCTGGCATCTCGTCCTATTTGTGACCCGCTGACCTTGCTGCAATGTTGCCCTACGGGTGACGGCGCGGCAGCCTTGATCATGGTGTCCGAGCGTGCCCTGAAACGCTTGCAGAAACCTGCCATGCGGGTCGCTGCGTCGGTGCTGCATTCCGGTCAGGCGACCAGCGGTTTTCGCGACATGACTCGTCCCGAGATTTCGGCGGAATCCGCCCGCGACGCCTACAAGATGGCGGGGATTACAGCCAAGGATCTGGATGCGGTTGAGCTGCATGACGCGTTTACAATCGCCGAACTTATTTATTACGAAGCACTAGGTTTGTGTGAGGTCGGGCAGTCTGCTCAGTTTCTGCTGGATGGCCGTAGTACCTACGGCGGTGATGTGGTGGTGAACCCCAGTGGCGGTTTGCTGGCCAAGGGTCACCCAGTGGGAGCAAGCGGTGTGGCCCAAGCCGTGGAAATGTACTGGCAACTGACACACCAAGCCGGAGAACGTCAGGTTCCTGATGCTCGCTACGCCATGACTCACGTCACGGGTGGCGGTATTGCGGGCCTTGATCATGGTGCTTGTGCAATCCATATTTTTGAAGCCCAGATATGACCACACAAAACACGTCCACCTCTACTAGTTCAACCGGAACCGTAAGCCGTGCGCTTCAGCTATTGGCTGTCTTGGCAGAGTCCAACGGCCCGGTAACCGTCAAGCAAGTGTCCGAGCAAATGGGCCTGGCCCCTTCAACAGCTCACCGCTTGCTGAATCTGCTGCGTAAAGATGATTTTGTTGCGGTGGTCAGCGGTGGAAGTGGTTTGTACAGCATTGGGCCTGAATTTTATCGAGTAGCGGCGCAAGTGATGAGCGCTGAATCCAAGCCTGCATTGGCACAAAAATCGCTGGACGAGATTGCTTCCGAGTTCAACGAGACGGTCCTGTTTGGCACGTATGCCGTCAGCGAGTCGGCCATGAGTTTTGCCGCCATCGCACGAGGCGAGCACAAGCTGCAATATCAGATTGATTTGCACAAGCCCATGTCCCTGGTCTGGGGGGCTTCCGGCAAGGCTATTTTGGCGTATCTGGATCAGGACACGATAGAGCGTGTGTATGCCAAGGCCGAGACCTCTCCGGCGCAAGATGCACCTTTGCCTGCTTTGGAGTCGCTCCTGGCAGAGCTGAGCGAAGTGCGCCAGAACGGCTATGCCCACAGCATGAGCGAGAAGTTGCCTGATGCACGCGGGGTTGCTGCCCCTGTTTTTGATAACCACGGCATTGTGGGCTGTATTTGTTTGACCATGCCCACCACCCGTGTGCCCAGTGCAGGTTTGAGTGCCATTACCGCTGCCGTTATTCATCATGCCGAAAAACTGTCCGAGATGTTCGGATACCGACATAGAAAAACCAAATTATGAGTCATACCGCTACCGCGCAGCCCCTGGCAGGCTATAAGGTCATCGACCTCACTACCTTTTTGTCCGGCCCCTTCTGCACACAAGTGCTGGGGGATCTGGGGGCTGAAGTGGTCAAGATCGAGGCACCGGAAGGTGACTCCAGTCGCAGTATTCCCCCCCATTTTGTGGGTGAGGATAGTGCTTACTATCTGAGTATTAATCGCAATAAAAGCAGTTTGGCGGTAAATCTGAAAACCGCTGAAGGGCTGGACCTGGTTCGACAACTGATCCTGAAAGCGGATGTGGTTGTGGAAAATTACCGCCCGGGCGTGGCGGCCCGTCTGGGCCTGGACCCACAAGCCTTGTGTGAAGAACACCCCGGTCTGGTCTGGGCGTCCATTAGTGGTTTTGGGCAAACCGGCCCGGACCGTGACAAACCTGCTTACGACATGATTGTGCAAGCCTTGTCAGGCGTCATGAGCCTGACCGGCGAAGAAGGCAGACCAGCCGTACGTTTGGGCATTCCAGCCGGTGATACGGTCGCTGGCTTGTACGCGACTATCGCCATCAATGCCGCCCTGGTCGACAGGGAACGTACCGGTAAAGGCCGGATTGTGGATGTGGCGATGCTGGATTGCCAGTTGGCCATGCTGTCTTATCAAAGTGCCTATGCCTTGATTGCGGGAGTGACGCCCGCTCCCCAGGGCGCCAAGCATGACTCCATCCCTACCTACCGCTCTTTCCGGGGTGGTGATGGCCGCGAGTTTGTGGTGACGGCCAATACCGAGAGAATGTGGCAAGGCTTGTGTCGTGTACTGGGCCTGGAGTCGCTCATTGACGATGAACGCTTCCAGACTGGCGCCAGTCGCCTGAAAAACAAACATGCCTTGTGGGAGCAGCTTGAAAGCGCTTTCGCGACACAGGCGGCTGCTCATTGGATTCCATTATTGGAAGAGCACAGTGTCCCGGTTGCGCTGATCCAGTCCGTGCCAGAGGCATTGGCACATGCACGCGATTCAGAACGCAGCATGATTCTGGCCCTTCAAAATGAAGATCACAGTATTGAGGTCGTTGGAAACCCCATCAAATTTGTGGGCGCCGAAGCAACTCCATCTCGTTTCCCTCCCAGGAAGGGCGAGGATGATGCACGCGTGTTGGGTGAGTGGTTAAGCCTGTCTGCTGAGGCCGTGTCGTCTTTACAAAGTAAAGGCGTGTTGTTGAACAGCACGTGTAGCCAAGCATGACGACCCCATTGGCCAGGCTTCCTTACCCCGGGTCCTTGCTCGTTGCGCAGAAGGGCACGAGCGGCGATGAATGTGTCATTGCCTTGCACTCCATCGGGGTCGATGCGCATTCCTTTGACGCACTGTTCAGCCACTTGGCTGCCGATTATCCGTGTCTGAGTTACGACCTGCGAGGCCATGGCTCGGCCGCTGCGTTGTCGCAGTTCGACCTGGATACCTTGGTGGATGATGCCGTCAAGGTGGTGGAGTCCTGCCGTTTTGACAAGGTTCATTTGCTGGGGCATTCGATTGGTGGGGTGATTGCGGCGTTGGCAGCGGCCAGGCTGGCCGATCTTCCCTCTAAAAAGGTGCAAAGCCTGAGCATTATTGCCAGCCCGCCAATGGGCTTGGCGGTCTTTGGTGAGCGGGCCCAGGCCATGCAGCATGAAAGTCGTCAAACCATTGTAGAGACCACCATGCAGCGCTGGTTTGGTGGCCTGGAGACCAGCCCTGAGCTAACCCAGGCCATGCAGTACGCAGAGCAACAGCTCAGCCTGGTTCCGGTGCAGACATTGCTGAGCAGTTGGCAAAGTCTTGCCCAGTTTTCCGGGTACGGTGAGCTGGCGGCGCACTTGCCGGCCACTTTGCTGCTGACGGGCAGTCACGATCTGTCTACGCCCGCCAGTGCCATGCAGATCATCCTGGATGACTTGCACAAGGCGGGCAGAACACAGACAGCCTTGCACATTCTTGATGGGGGAGGGCACATGTTGCCACTGACCCCGCCCGATACCTTGATGGCCTTGTTATTGGCGCATTTCAAGGCATCTGGCACCACACATTTTCGCTAGGAACGCTTATGTCAGACTTTACAGGCCGAATTGTTGTTGTCACAGGTGCCGCAGCAGGCATAGGCCAGGCTGTATGCCAGCACCTGCTGGAACTGGGCGCCATTGTTGGCGGTATTGACCGTCAGCCTGAGGGCATCCCGGAAGGGGTTACGGCTTTGACTGCCGATGTGACCGATCAGGAGTCCTTGAATCGAGCGCTGGCCGGATTCGCCCAGGAACAGGGTCGTATTGATGTCTTGGTCAACAACGCCGGTGTGAGCTTTGTGGGCACGATAGAAGATGGCAGTGACGAAGACTGGCTGCGGATTTTTAACATCAACGTGCTGGGCTATATGCGTAGTACGCGTGCGTGTTTGCCGTATTTGCGTCAGTCGAAAAATGCCGTGGTCGTCAATATGTCTTCCTGCACCGCGATCAATGGTTTGCCCGAGCGTGCGCTGTATTCAGCCAGCAAAGGGGCGATCCAGTCCATGACGCTGGCCATGTCCGCCGATTTGATTGCCGAGCAGATTCGCGTAGTGGGCATTGCCCCCGCCACCGTAGACACCCCCTTCATGACCGAGCTGGCCAATCGCACTAGCGATCCGGTGGCCAAGCGCAATGAGTTTCACCGTCGCCAACCCACCGGGCAAATGGTTCAGCCCGAGGAGGTGGCTCGCCTGGTTGCCCACGTTGCCCATCCGGGCGCGCTGTCTTACACCGGCACCATCATCAATATTGATGGTGGTATGGCTACCTTGCGTATGCCTGCCTGAACACATTCATACCCATACCAATAAGGAACTATCGTGAGATTTGAAAATAAAACAGTGATTATCACCGGAGCAGGCCAAGGGATTGGTCGTGCCTACGCGCAAGAATTTGCCAAGGCAGGTGCTGCGGTGGTGGTTGCTGATTTGAACATCGAAAAAGCACAGGCTGTTGCAGCAGAAATTCAGGCAGAAAATGGTCAGGCCCTGGCCGTCAAAGTTGATGTGTCCGATGACAAGAGTACGGCCGAGATGGTTGCGCAGGCAGTCAAAGCCTTCGGCACAGTAGACGTGCTGATTAACAATGCGGCCGTTTTCTCGACTCTGAAAATGAAGCCATTTGAAGAAATCGACGCAGACGAGTGGGACTTTGTGATGGGCGTCAATGCCCGTGGTGTCTTTAACTGCATCAAGGCGGTATCGCCCTTCATGAAGCAACAGCAAAGCGGCAAGATCATCAATATTTCTTCCAGCGTTGTGGTTACGGGCCGTGCGAATTACGCGCACTACGTGGCCTCCAAAGGGGCGGTTGTCGCCTTGACCCGCGCCCTGGCTACCGAGCTGGGTGAATACTGCATCAACGTCAATGCCATCAGCCCGCACGGCATTGTGACCGAAGTGCCACGCGACACCATTCGTCCAGAGCAATGGGACGCCATCATCGCTGCCCAAACCCTGAAGCGCAAAGGGGATGTCAGCGACATGATCGGCGCCACCATGTTCCTGGCTTCCGATGAAAGCAAATACATCACTGGTCAGACACTGAATGTGGATGCTGGTCTGCGTTTTAACTAATCCCACTTGGCAAGAGGCTTCCAAACATGAGTGCACATAACTTCACCATCACCCGTTCTTCCAACCGCAAACACCTTATCGCTGTGATTGATGGCCCGAACATGTCGAGCCTGGGTAAGCGCAGCAAAAAAGTCTATGGAAACATTCAGTCCCTGGACGAGCTCAAGGAGTGTGTGCGCAACTTTGGTGAGCAGTTGGGTGTAGAGGTAGAAAGTTTTTCATCCAACCACATGGGCGATATTTTGGAATACATCCACGAGTCCGCTCATCGGGTAGATGGCTACCTGATCAATCCTGCTGGCCTGACCACGATTGGGGAAGGTGTGCGTCATGCCCTGGAAGACACTGAGCTGCCTGTGATGGAAGTTCACTTCTCGAATATTGCTGCAAGTGCAGGCGCGGCCCGTGGTTTGGGCGGTGGCAGCATTCAGTCCAGCTTCACTCATACCGCTACTGGCATTTGCATGGGCATGCGTCATTACAGCTATCTGGCTGCCTTGACCGCCATGACCCTGGCTCTGGATGATCAAAGCTTCCTGGGCCGTCCTTCCGGTCAGTAGTCCACCTCTTTTCATATAACGATTAATACGGAGGAAGACATGAAAAAGTTTTCTCTACTCGCTACCGTTTTTGCCGCTGTTGGTTTGTTCAGCAGTGTTGCCGCTCAGGCAGAAATCAAACCCGTTACGCTGAAGTTTGCGCATATCTATGCTGCCCAGGACCACTGGGGGCAAACCGCAGAGCGCTTCAAGGCTGCTGTTGAAGAGCGTTCGGGCGGGAAAATCAAGATCAATATCGACGCCAATGGCTTGACCGGTGACTGGCCTCAGTCCATCGAAGGTTTGCGCATGGGTACCAACCACATTGTGCTGCAAAGTGTGGGAGCACTGGACCGCTACGCAAAATCGGCCGGTGTCGAAGCCTACCCCTACCTGATTCGCGATATGGATCACTACCGTGCGGTTTATACCGGTCCAGTCGGCCAGGAACTGTATGACCAGATCGCCAAGGAAAGCGGGTTCAAGCTGGTGGGGGCGGCCTATCGTGGCGCTCGCTATCTGACTTCGAACCGGGTGATTCAAAACCCGGACGATTTGCATGGCCTGAAAATGCGTGTCCCGCCACTGCGCATGTATCGCAGCACCTGGACCACGCTGGGTGCCAGCCCGGTGCCTATGGGCATGGCTGAGCTGTTCACTTCCCTGCAGCACGGCATGATTGATGGTCAGGAAAACCCCCTGGAAGTGATCAAGAACGTCAATCTGTTCGAGGTTCAAAAGAACGTGGCTGAAACCCAGCACACCATCGGCGCCATGACCTTGATCTACTCGGACGCCTACTTCAAGAAATTGCCCGAGGAAACACGTCAGATTCTGCAGGAAGAGGGCGAGCGCGTCATGAAGGAAGCCACGGATCGCATGATCGTGGAAGAAGAAAACATGAAGCAGTTTCTGATCGGAAAAGGCATGGCATTTAACGCGGTCGACCGCGAAGCCTTTGCGACCAAGATTAAAGCCATGGATGCAGAGTTCCCCGAGCTGCAGGTTTGGCTGGATAAAATCCGCGCCGTTCAATAATGAAAAGATCGGGACATGCGTCACCCTCATGTCCCGACCCCACAGGTAAAAGTTATGACAACTAACAACGTACCGACCAAAACAGAAAATTGGGCCGATAAAAGCGCGTCTGTTATTGAAAAGGCGCTGGATTGGATTATCGGCAGCATGATGTTTGTGATGTGTGCGGTTATTGCATGGCAGATCTTCTCTCGCTACGTCCTGAAAGATATGTCCTCCTGGAGTGAGGAAGTTGCTCGCTTCTTGATGGTCTGGATTTCCTTGCTGGGCAGTGCAGCGGTATTGCGCCGCAGTGGTCACGTGACAGTCACGATCTTTCTGGACCACATCTCAAGCAAGCTCAAACGACGCGTCTTGATTATTCGCGACCTGCTGATGCTGGCGACCTTGCTCAGCATCACCTACTACGGTTGGGAGTTTGCGCAAATCAACGCGGTTCAGCTCTCGGCAGCGATGGATATCCCCATGTCCTGGGTCTATGCGTCCCTGTGGCTGGGAATGGGCTTGTGCGTGGTGATTTTGCTGTTAATCCGCTTGGGCAGTCAGCCTGATTGGACATCTGGCAGCATCGACGAGCATCCCTAAGTACGGAAAACACTTTTTATGATCACCGTAACCTTAATTACCCTTCTGACGCTCATTCTCATGCTGATTGGCATGCCGATCGGCTTTGCCATCACGGCGGGCGTTCTGGCTGCTTTGGTAGCACTGGGTGATATCAGCTTGATGGCGGTTCCTCAGCAATTGTTCAGCGGACTGGACAGTTTTTCCTTGCTGGCCATTCCGTTCTTTGTTCTGGCCGGTAGCCTGATGACCTCCGGTGGCCTGACCAGTCGACTGCTGGATTTTGCCAATGCCTTGTTGGGCCGTTTCAAAGGTGGTCTGGCGATGAGCGGCGTGCTGGCCTCGGGCATGTTTGCCGGGATCTCCGGCTCGGCCGTGGCAGATACCAGTGCTCTGGGCCGTATCATGATTCCTGCCATGATCCGCTCTGGCTATCCACCCGGTTTTGCGGGCGGCGTCATTGCAGCCGCGAACGTGGTGGCTCCCATCATTCCGCCTTCCATCCCATTTATTGTGGTGGCCGTACTGACAGGCCAGTCCATCACGACCTTGTTCTTGGCCGGTGTGGTACCAGGCATTCTTTATATGCTGTCCATGCTGGTGATGAGCTGGTGGATCAGCAAGCGTAATAATTTCCCAACGCAAGGCAAAGCCTCAGGCCGGGAAATCTGGATTACCTTTAAGAACTCGGCCTTTGCCTTGTTGCTGCCAGTCTTTATTCTGGGCGGCATTCGCAGCGGTATTTTCAACATTACCGAAGCGGCCATCATGGCGGTGATTTATGCCTTGGTCGTCGGGACGCTGGTTTACCGTCAGATCACCTGGAAAATCTTTGTAGATAGCCTGGTTGGCGCCGCTCATACCACCGCTGTGATCATGATCATCGTTGCAGCAGCGCGTGTCTTTAGCTGGCTGTTGGCGTACGTCAGTATTCCCGAAGCCATTTCAGCTTTCGTTTTGGAAAACATCAGCAACCCGCTTGTGTTCCTGCTGTTCGTCAATGTGCTGTTGCTGATCGTGGGTATGTTCCTGGAAACCAACGCCGCCCTGGTGATGTTGATTCCTGTGCTCTATCCCATTGCGATGAAGCTGGGGATTGATCCGACTCACTTTACCGTGGTTGCCGTCGTGAACCTGTGTATTGGTCTGATTACACCACCAGCCGGTTTATGCCTGAATATTTCGTCCTTGCTGGCTCGCATCTCGTTGGAGCGGGGTGTGGTGGGGATTGCTCCCTTCCTGTTCACGGCCTTGCTGGTACTCATTATCTTGACCCTGTTCCCGCAAGTGTCGGTGTGGCTGCCTAATGTGGTGGCTGGTTCCTAGCCTATTTGGAGATTTGGCACGATGCCGCTGCCTCTCAAGCCTTGTGGAAGGTTTGAGAGGCATTTTTTTTACCGCTTTGTTTAAGAGATTCGGGGGAGTATGCCGACGAGCGGGGCACGTGTCTGGAGGAGCCCGCGCTCAGGCTGTGGTTTTTACCGACCCGGAGCAATGGCCGCCTTCCAAACCATCCAGGATGGGGCAATCAGGATGCTGGTCCCCCTGGCATTGTTCAGCCAGCACCCGCAGCTTGGCCGCCATGTCCAGTAAGAGGGCAGCGCGGCTTTCCAGTGCTTTGATATGTGCCTGAGCCAGTTGCTTGACCTCGCTGCTGGGACGTTGCTGGTCGCGCCACAGGCTGGTCAGTTGCTGAATGTCCGCCAGATTGAAACCCAGGTCCTTGGCGCGAACAATAAAGTGCAAGGTATCCAGGTCCTGATCCTGGTAGACGCGGTAGCCATTGGGGGCACGGTCACTATTCAAGAGTCCCAGATCTTCATAGTGCCGGATCATTTTGGGTGTCAGGCCGGTTACGCGGGCCGCTTCACTAATCAGCATGGGCTTTCCTCGGGCAGTGCAAGGGGACTGCGTTATGATTGAAAGAGTCAATTCTGCACATTGTAGAACGGGTGGTCGGGCAGGTCATCAGGCCCCTGATTGCCTTAGTATGGACTCAAGGAGCGGTTATGAAAGAAATTCAGTGTGATGTTGCCGTGATTGGAGCGGGGACAGCAGGCATGACAGCGTATCGTACGGCCAAACGCGCCGGTAAACGAACGCTGATGATTGAATCAGGCCCCTATGGCACCATGTGCGCACGTGTTGGCTGCATGCCATCCAAATTGCTGATCGCAGCAGCGGACGCTGCCCATCATGCCCGCCATACCGCTCCTTTCGGTGTTCACGTAGACGGCAATATCCGCATTGAAGGCAAAGAGGTCATGGATCGCGTGCGTCGCGAGCGGGATCGCTTTGTGCAATTTGTGGTGGACGATGTGGAAGGCTTTGATGCCGAAGACAAAGTGCGTGGTCATGCCCGCTTTGTGTCCGAGCATGTGCTGGAAGTGGATGACCATACCCGTATCACCGCAGGGCACGTGATTATCGCCACTGGCTCTACACCCGTGCGCCCCAAGGAGCTGGAGCCGCTGGGGGCTTTGCTGATCAATAACGAGGATGTTTTTGACTGGACGGATTTGCCGGAAAGCGTGCTGGTTGTCGGTACGGGCGTGATTGGCCTGGAGTTGGGTCAGGCGCTGGCGCGTGTGGGCGTGAAGGTGTCCATTATCAACCGCAGCCAGAGCCTGGCTGGGCTTTCGGATCCCGAAGTGCGTGAAGCCGGACGAGCGATTTTCAATCAGGAACTGAACATTCGCGCTGACGTAACCGTGTTGGGCAGCGAAGTCGTCAATGGCAAGGCGCGCGTGCGCTTGCAGGTGGATGGCAAGGAACTGGTCGAGGATTACGACTACGTTCTCGGTGCCGCAGGCCGCAGACCACAGTTGGATAATTTGGGGCTGGACAATACCCCTGCACAGTGGGATAGCAAAGGACGAGTAGTGTATGACCCTGCCAGCCTGCAGCTGAAAGGCACTTCCATTTATCTGGCCGGTGATGTGAACCAGCGTGCGCCGATCTTGCACGAGGCAGCGGATGATGGTCGTCTGGCCGCTTTGCAGGCCGTCAGCAATGGCCAGGACAAGCCCATGGCGCGTCGTGCGCGCATGGCAGTGATGTTCACGGATCCACAGGTGGCCGTGGTTGGCACGCCCTTTAAATCCCTGCCAGAAGGCGCGGTGACAGGGAGTGTGAACTTCGGCAATCAGGGCCGTGCCCGCGTGATGCTGGTCAACCGTGGCTTGTTGCACGTTTATGCGGACAAGGCGGGCAAGTTTCTGGGGGCCGAGATGGTGGGGCCTCAAGCTGAACATATTGCTCACTTGCTGGCCTGGTCCTTGCAGATGGGACTGACGCTGGATCAGATGCTGGCCATGCCGTTCTACCATCCCGTATTGGAAGAGGGCTTGCGTACGGCCTTGCGCGGTGCGCAATCTGCTTTGCGAGGCAAATAAGTCAGCCTGCACGGGTTTGATCCCGTGTTCGGGCTCTGGCCCCGAGAGTCTTGACCCTGTATGTGAGCTGCCCGCCAAAAGTTGGACATTGATCCGACCTTTGGCGGGCAGTTTGATTTTCAGGGTGCTTTTATTATTTAGCGGCGTTTTGTAGATGCTGCGCGGTGGTCGCCTCGGTTACCGGGTCATTTTCCAATGCGCCCAGCAAGGAATGCAGCAGGCCGGGAAAGCGGTCCTCCAGATCGTCCTTGCGCAGCGACAGCAGGTTCTCTCGTCCAGAAGGTCGCTGCCAGATTACGCCGCTATCACGCAGGACGCGCCAGTGATGCGTCATGGTGGATTTGGTTTGGCCTTGCAGTAGCGAGCCACAGGCGCGTTCGCCTTCGGAGGCCAAAGCACGCACAACGGCCAGACGCAAGGGATTGCCTAGGGCAGTCAGTACATTTTCCAAGCGAATCTGTGCGCGCTCGGGATGATTGGGAAGCATATCGAGTCCTGTCATTATTCGTCGCGGTGATTGTACCTGTGTCCACGTACCGTTTTCGCGCTGTGGTGTGGATGCACGGCGCGTGGAAAAAATCTTGTTAATAGTACGATTGTAGGCGTACTATCTGATTGTTATCAACCACTGAAACAACAGGAGCCCAGGTGCCTTGCACTGCAAGGCAGGACGACTCCAAGGACAATCATCATGGCTCGCCATACACCCATCACTCGCTATCGGAACATTGGTATCTCGGCGCATATTGACGCTGGCAAAACCACCACGACCGAGCGCATTCTTTTCTACACCGGCGTCAGTCACAAGCTGGGGGAAGTGCATGACGGGGCGGCCACGATGGACTGGATGAGCCAGGAGCAGGAGCGTGGTATCACCATTACCTCGGCGGCCACCACCTGCTTTTGGCGAGGCATGGATGGCTCGCTGCCCGAGCACCGCATCAATATCATCGACACCCCCGGCCACGTGGATTTCACCATCGAGGTTGAACGCTCCATGCGCGTGCTGGACGGCGCGGTCATGGTGTATGACGCGGTCGGTGGGGTACAGCCCCAATCTGAAACGGTTTGGCGTCAGGCCAACAAGTACAAGGTTCCGCGCCTGGCTTTCGTCAACAAGATGGACCGTGTCGGGGCGGATTTCTTTCGTGTACGTCAGATGATGGTGGACCGCCTCAAGGCCAATCCTGTGCCTGTTGTGATTCCCATGGGGGCTGAAGAGGGTTTCAAGGGTGTGATCGACCTGCGTTTGATGAAAGCGATTGTGTGGGACGAGGCCTCTCAGGGCATGAAGTTCAGTTTTGAGGACATCCCTGCGGATTTCGTCGCCCCGGCCAAGCAATGGCGTGAGCGCATGCTGGAAGCAGCGGCAGAAGCCAATGAAGAGCTGATGAATCAGTACCTGGAAACGGGTGAGCTGAGCGTGGCCCAGATCACGCTGGGCCTGCGCTTGCGCACCATTGCCGGAGAGATTCAGCCCATGCTGTGTGGCTCGGCCTTCAAGAACAAGGGTGTGCAACGCATGCTGGATGCGGTGGTGGAGCTGCTACCTTCTCCCGTAGATGTGCCTGCAGTGCAAGGCGTGGACGAGGCTGGCGAAATCGTCACTCGCCAGTCTGACGACAATGAGAAGTTCTCGGCATTGGCCTTCAAGCTGATGACGGACCCTTATGTCGGCCAGTTAACCTTTGTGCGTGTGTATTCCGGTGTGCTGGCCAAGGGCGATAGCGTCTATATTCCCGGCCGTGGCAAGAAAGAGCGTATTGGCCGGATTGTGCAGATGCATGCCAATGACAGGCATGAAGTCGATGAACTGCACGCCGGTGATATTGCCGCCTGCGTTGGCCTGAAAGAGGTCAGCACAGGGGAAACCTTATGTGATCCTTCGGCCATTATCACCCTGGAGCGCATGGAGTTTCCCGAGCCGGTGATTCGTCAGGCTGTGGAGCCCAAGACCAAATCCGACCAGGAAAAGATGGGGATTGCGCTCTCGCGCCTGGCTTCTGAAGATCCGTCCTTCCGTGTCAGCACGGACGAGGAGTCGGGCCAGACGATTATTGGCGGTATGGGCGAGCTGCATCTGGAGATCATTGTGGATCGCATGAAGCGCGAGTTTGGCGTGGAAGCGAATGTGGGCAAACCTCAAGTGGCCTATCGCGAAACCATCAGCAAGACCGTGCGTGATATTGAAGGCAAGTTTGTTCGTCAGTCTGGCGGTAAAGGACAGTACGGCCATGTGGTCTTCACCCTGGAGCCGCAAGAGGCGGGCAAGGGCTTTGAGTTTGTCGACGCCATCAAGGGCGGGGTGGTTCCGCGTGAATACATCCCGGCGGTGGAAAAAGGCGTGCTGGAGGCCCTGAACAGTGGTGTGCTGGCGGGCTATCCCGTGGTGGATGTGAAAGTCACTTTGACCTTCGGTTCCTATCATGACGTGGACTCGTCCGAGCAAGCCTTCAAGATGGCGGCGATCTTTGGTTTCAAGGAAGCGGCCAAGCAGGCATCACCCGTGATCCTGGAGCCCATGATGGCGGTGGAAGTGGAAACGCCTGAAGACTATGCCGGCAATGTGATGGGCGATCTGTCCAGCCGTCGGGGCATGGTGCAGGGTATGGATGACATGGTGGGGGCGGGCAAGCTGATCAAGGCGGAAGTGCCTTTGTCCGAGATGTTTGGCTATGCCACTACGCTGCGTTCCATGTCCCAGGGCCGTGCGACGTACTCCATGGAGTTCAAACGCTACGCGGAAGTGCCCAAGTCCATGGTGCAGGATCTGGTGGCTGAACGTCAGAGCGCACGACACGGAGGCTGATACTAAAGGGGGCGGGTATTCCTGTGTCTAACCAGGCACGGGAACGCCCGCCCCGATGCTTTGCCTGTTGTTGTTGTTGTTGTTGTTGTTGTTGTTGTTGTTGTTGTTGTTGTTGTTGTTGTTGTTGTTGTTGTTGTTGTTG